>NZ_DASTAT010000006.1 GCF_035712445.1 Oligoflexus sp.
GCTTTGGTCACTCCGATTTTTCGACGGAGGGTGAAGATTCTGTATAGGCTTTAGAAAGCGGCCGATCGTGTCACGGTCGAGCCATCACGCAGGTGATACGTAATCGTCGCCTCTGCGGCGGCTTTGGTGCAAGGATAACTGGGGGCGAAGGGAACCTGAACATAAGTCTGGGTGCAGCCTGTCACCGTAAGGGAGGTGGCACCGATGATGTCGCTCGGGATGACGTCGACCTGGGCCCCTGAGCCATTGACTTGCACATAGGGCTTCAAAAAGGTGGAGGCGGTGACCTCGGCCATCACCGTTTCACCTTTGCGGTACTGAACAATCACATGCCTGGTCCCGCTGACAGGAGTCAGAGTCACATTTGCCGAGTCTTGCAGAGGAATCCACTGAAAGGTGAGCGGGCTCGCAATCACATTGCCGCCGATGTACATGCTCACCGTGTCGCCAGGCAGCGCATCGAACTGGGGCAGGATAACGATGCTCGGATCATCCGTCCAAAGACTTTGACCCTGAATGGCGACAGACCCGGGGACGTAGCTTTTATCATAGGTCAGCGTTAAAGGAATGTCGGGACAGCTGTTTCCGGCAGCATCACGGATTTTCACTTTGATTTTCTTGGTGCCCTCTCCGGGCGACAGGACGACGAGTTCTTCCGTCGCGTTTTCAAAGGTCTGATCGGATTTGAGTGTTTCCACATCACCTTCGACGCGGAAATAAAGAGGGCCGTCATTGGTCGCCGAGATGCGGGTCCGCACATAGCCCGTGGCGGTCTTGCTGGCGATCGGCTGCGCCGTGCAGTCGGTCGGGGGCAGGCTTTTGCGGACGATGGTCGTGTCCATCATGGGGCCATCGGTGCCAAAGATATTGCGATATTTCACCTTGAGATGCTTGATGCCGTCGCCTTCGCCGAGTTTCAGGAGAACCTGATCATCCCCTGGAATGTCATAGTATTGTCCAGCCGACAGCTCGGAGTCCAAGTCGCCTTCCACCCAGACCTCTTTTACGTTCTTCCCGCGCGTCGCCGGCAGGACGAGATAGACATAAGCGTCGGCGCTGGCATCTTCGGAAAAATAGGGCTCGGGCGTGGGCGGTACTTCCGGGCTGGATTTCCAGGACAGGCGATCCTGCACATAGGGTTTGCCGTTTTCCTGATAAAGCGTGATGTCGATGAAAACCTCACCAAAATCATCAGCGTTCAGTATGGTGCTCTCACGCAGATCCAGGATGGTGTCGAAGGGGACTTCCGCCGTGAAGCCCTGGCCCGTGATGCTGAAAGTCGGTTTGAAATTGCCGAGGACCTCAAGGCGCAATGAGTTTTGGGTCGTGGCGGTGGCCTCACGCTCCAGATAGTATTTGATCAGGCCGCTGTTGGACCCACCGCCGCAGCTGCCGATGCAGAGGAGCAGCAGGACCAGGGGCCAGTCACTGATCGTTGCTCTGCGTAATGGTCGTGACATTGATATAGAACCAGGTATAAGAAGGTCCGGATTTCAAAACAAAGATCATATTCGGATACGTAACGATGGGTTTGGTGCCGGCCATGACCATCACATCAGCATCGCTGGCGCCGGCTGTAATGAAGCCACCATTGGCCAGAGCGGGCGTGCCCTGACCAGCCGTGAAAGCTTCGGAGACCATATCAATCTGCTTGCCGCCGGAAGCCGCCGTGAACATAGCCTGAAGGTCTGTTTCCGTGGGATCGAGCGCATAGGTGTCTTCCGCCAGAACCATCGCGATGGAATCAAGCCGTACATCATCGCAAAGGATATCACTGCCCGTACCCGTCACCGTATTATTGCATTTCAATTGAAAGCGGAATTTGCCGTTACCGCTGGCTGTGATATCCACGAGCTGGACCTGGTTGATGGAAAAGTTCGGTGCGGCCTGGCCGTCGACGACCAGCGAAGCCGATTCGCGGACCACGGCCTCGCCCAATGTTTCGGTAGCGCCTTGAGTGACTTGGGAAAACTGATAGTGAATTTCGCCGGCCGCCACCACGGGATTGGCAATGGTGCTGATGACGGTCACCGTTAATTCATCAGCAGGGTTGGCACTGGCGACTTCAAAGGTGGCCACATCTCCCGCCAGCCAGGTGTCGAAGGCGGCGCCAGCCTTGGGCGTATAGGTCTTGCCGTTGAGCGAGAACGTGGTGAGTTTCGCAAGGCAGTTGCGATCGAACTCATAGACTTCAAGATAGGCCTTGGTCTGGGTCACGGTTGCCGTATGCGTGGACGCGCATCCGGTCAGATCGATGGAAAAGGTCGTGGCATTGGCCGCGAGTTCCAAACCGCTAGCCGCATCATCGAGCCGGAAGGTATGAAGAAACGTGCGCCGCTTCAGGGTTGTGGTGCCCGGGGTCTCGCTGGCCGTTTCCTCGTCGGTATACTGAACCGGCTGCTCGTCGGAGCAGGCGGCGAGAAGGGTCGTGACCAGAGCGGCGATATATATCTTTTTGTGATCGAACATGCTGTTTCCTCTTACCGTAAGGTCACAATTCATCCGTGCAGGAAACTCTTCATGCAAAGGCGATCGGCACAAATGAGGAAGCTCTGAATGCTTCGGAATAATTTTGCAGAATCAGGAGCCTGGAGTCCCTCGTTCCCAAACCTTTCCCCGTGGTAAGACCGCTTTTTCCAAGGTTCCCGGATACATACCGGAAGGCATGAAAGCCAAAACATTCCTGGCGTTTCACCGATAGGGAGGAAGCCATAAGGAGTCGTCTTGCGCCCTGCGTTTTTCATCCTGAGCCTTCTGCTTGCCTTCGCGAGGACGGCCGAGGCGGGCTTGACCCTTATGGGTGGAGCGGGGGCGAGCGTCGGAAATTTGACGAAAAGCTCGGGTCCGCTTTTGAGCAAGGGCTATCACTATTCCCTTATGCTGAGTTACGTGCCGGAGTCAGGTCGCAGGCCCTGGCCTTTGGTTTTTGGTGTTCAGGTGAAGCAGCATAAGGTGAATTTCACCGAAGATGGCGTGAAGAAACGGGCGACCTATAATCTTTACGGCGGGCACCTGGGTTTATCGCTGATGCTCACGCCGAGTTTCACGCTGCAGGTCAGCGGCGAATACTATGGAACCGCGAAGATCTCGGTGCTGTCCTCGCACCAGGTTCGTTTGAACGGCAACGCTTATAAGTATTCCAGCTTCGAGCAGTATGAAGGCGGCGCAGCCAGTGGACTGCGCTTTCAGATCAGTCATGACAAGGCTGATGGTCAATTCAGCGCTCGCAACCGCTATCGCAGTGGGCTAGGGGTCAGCCTTGTCCAGCAGAGTTTTGGCACGGAAAGCACCAAGATCACCACATCCGATAGCGAGCTGACGCCCTCACAGACCCTCACTCAATCCGAAGTGTCCTATCGCCTGATCCTCATGAGCGTCGATCTTTATATCGGCCTCACCTTTTAATTCTGCTAGGATGCCTCCAACTCATCCGACCCTTTGAACGAAAAGGACATTGATCCATGACGACAATTCTGGTTCCGGTTCTGGCGCTCTGTGTGTGGACGTTTGTGCTCTGGTTTTGGATGTATATGACGCGACTGCCGGCGATGCGGAAGGCGCGCATAGATGCCCGCAAAATCAAAAGGAAGCATGAACTGGATGGGTTGCCCGTCGGGGTGCAGCAGATCGCGGACAACTACAATCACCTGCATGAGCAGCCCACGGTGTTTTACGCCCTGGCTTTTTACAGTCACCTCGTCGGCGTTGCGGACAGCCTGAACATACAACTGGCCTGGGGCTATGTGCTCCTGCGGGTCATTCATTCTCTGATTCAATGCACAAGCAATTACGTTCCGCTGCGCTTTATGGTCTTCACAGCGGGATCTCTCGTCCTCATGGCGATCGCTATGCGTAATGTGCTGGCGCTTTTCGCTTAAAACGGGGCGGGGAAGGCGTTGTCTTCCTCGCCCGTCACCACGGCTCTCTGCACGCGATCAAAGCCGCTCATGATCTGCCGGTAGGTCTTGCTGCGACCCAGGAAGGCCTGGATCAAAGCCACGTTATTATCGGCGTTGGAACGGAAATAGCTCGGCATGGCGTTGGTGATGATATCGAAGAACTTGGACGGGCCATAGCCTGGATTCACAGCCGCGTGCGCGTCGCGCAGGGCATTGTCCACATAGGCGAAGGTATCGCAGCCGTTGACGAAGAAGAGCTGATACTGGCCTTGGACGAAAGTACCGAGACGCGCCAGCGCCCGGATATTCGCGCCCAAACCGGAGTGGCCGTTGTAGGAGACGAGGTCGGATGTTTTCGTGCGCTCGTTATAGCGTTTTCTGAAGGCATCATCGGTGGACAGGATGCCATCAATCAAGAGGATTTCCACATCCAAGGTCCCCTGAGCCGTTTCAAAGATCATGTTGATGGCCGGATAGGCAACACCGGGGCGGGTTCCGGCCGGGACTTCGACATCCTGCGTGGTGGGCTCACCCAAGCGGCTGCGCAGCATCGCATACATCTCGTTATAAGCCGCGATTCCGGCATCACTGTTGCTGGTCGCGCCGTCTTCATATTTGCCGAAGACCGCGGTGATCACCGCCCGATCATCCTCCCAGATTTTTGCGTATTCCGGGGATTGACCCGAGGTATTTTCCACGCTGACGGCCAGGTTCACCGGAAAGCGGGCGACCTGCCCGGCGTTTTCCGCTTCGTTCATTTTTGTTTTGCAGGCCTCGGGCTGTGGGCGGTAGTAATACCAAAAGTTCCCGGGCCCCATATCATGCGCGTCGGGGGTGATGCAGTCCTCCTGAAAGGCGCTGAAGAACGTCACAAGGTTTTGATTGTCCCCGTAGGCCGGCACCACGAGTTCATAGCTTTCCGGCAGGGCCAGGTCACGGCGCCAGGCAATCAGCACCTTGGCCGCATAGTGCACTTCGAAGGAACCGTCACCGTCGGGGATTTTTTCATTGATGGTCAGCTGCAGGCGATTCAGATCCGCGCCCCCATTGATTATTCAATTGACCTGTCATATACTGAAGCTGGGCCCTTACCTGGCGTTCAATGGCCGCGTTGCTGGTGCTGCGGGTGCGAATCACCCCATTGCTGATGATCCCATCTATGCCGATGGAATGCGCGCTATCAATCTTGAGTTCACTGGTTGCGGGGCCTTGCTCGGCGCAGGCGGTGAGGGCCAGGGCGGCCAGAGCAGCTCCTACTGTGCGTTTTGTAAGCATACGTTCTCCTGGTTGAATAAAGCATGGGTTTATCCACTCCAGTAGAGCACAGTCAAAACGACAGTAATAGTTTACGGAAAATATTTCCCGGCTCGCCGAAACTGGTGTACATACGGCAGCTGCTTACAAAATAGTCAGAGGAGTTCGGAAACGATGTCCACGTTTGCACGCGATATTACCGACAGTGAATTTGAAGATCAGGTCCTGAACGCATCCGGTCTTGTGCTCGTTGATTTTTGGGCGCCGTGGTGCGGTCCCTGCCGGTCGATCGCGCCCTTTATTGAGCGCGTGGCCCAGGAATTTCAGGGTGAGGTCGCGGTGGTGAAGCTGAATGTGGATGCCAACCCTCGGTATTCGAGTCAGCTCGGCATTCGTTCGATTCCGACTTTGATCCTGTTCCGGGCGGGGACCATCGTGAAGGAAATTCACGGCGCCCCCGATCCGAAGCAGCTGGTGGACCTTTTGGAAAATGCGCTGCAGGAATCCTAGAGATCCTTCAGACTATTCTGTCCCTGCCGACTGTAATCGACGGCTTTCAGCATGATGCGCGCGGCTTCCTGCGGCGCGTGAAAGCCCGAGGAATTCTCCGCTTCCGCGAAGTCCAAGAGGAACTGCGCCTTGCGTTGGAAATCACGGGCCTTGCTGAGCTGCTCGGGTGCGGCGGTATCCTTCACTTTTTCGATGTCCTTGATCAAGGCCACGACCGCATCCATTGCCAGATTCCGCATTTCAAAGTGATTGCCCTGGATCACGGCCACGCGATTTTTCATGTCGTCTTCCGTACTCTTGTGACAGGTGAGACACGCGCGATTGATATTCAAAAGCGGACTTTGAACGTGGTGATCGGAAACCTTCATCGCCCCGCTGCGGGTATAGGGCATGTGGCAGTCGGCACAGGCCACGCCTGATCGTGCGTGGATGCCCTGACTCCACAGTTCGAATTCAGGATGCTGCGCTTTCAAAGCCGGAGCGCCGGAAATCTTATGCTCCCAATCCTTGTGTCCGACCTCGTCGTAGTAGGCGAGGATCTGATCCGCTTTGATGCCCTGCGCCCAGGGATAGGTCAGGCGTTTTTCAGGTCCTTTGAAATAGTATTCGACGTGGCATTGCGCGCAGACGTAGGTGCGCATCTCCTGACGCGAAGCCTGCTTGTTCACATCATAATCAGGCTGACCGAGGAAGGCTCTATAGGCGCGAATGCCTTCCATGAAGGCCGGACGCGTGACACGCAGGGCCAGTGTTTGAGGCTCGTGGCAGTCGATGCAGCTCACCGGGTGCGTGACGTGCGTGCGGGCTTCCTGATAAGGCATGCTGTTGATCGCTTCAAAGCCTTTCTGCAGATCCCCATCCCCCAGTTTTTTCATCGTCACATAGGTCGAGGCATGACAGTGAATGCAGGTGCCCGGCTGCTGCACGACCTTCTGCCTTTCCGTATAGATCTGATCGACCAGCATATAAGCGTGGCCACGCTCCTCGCGGAAATCCTTGGAGAACGCATAACCGGCCCAGAGATCCTTCAGCCTTGGATCCTCTTCCAATTTCGATTGCGCGACCACCGAACGCGGATCGGCCTCGCTTGGCGTGCGGGCGAGCGCTTCGCTGCCGCCGAAACGGGTTCTGACCTGATCCACGGTCTTCCTATAGCCTTCGTACTGCAGGGGAAAATTCTTGCCCCATTCCGCTGGATTTTCTTCATCATCACCGATTGCGGCGATATTGATGAAGGTCTGCCGGGCTTCATTCTTCCGTTCCATGATGTTGACCAAAAGAGCGGAAATCCCCAGGGCCAGAAAGGTGGAGACGGCCACGCTGATCATGACGATCCGGGTGCGACTCAGCTGACGAAACTTCTCAAACATGATTTTACCTCATATGTCCAACATCACGGTGACACGATATGCATGCGCCTTCGCCGGCTGTCTGGGCCACCGCATCGGCGGCGTGAAAGATTTGACTGTGACAGGCGCGGCAGTTGGCTTCGACGACATCCAAAGAATCCTGCTTGATACGCATGGGTTCTTGAAAATGTCCGGTCGTGAACGCCCACGAATGCCGGATGCCATGGATAGCCTTGGTTTTGTACTTCCCAAAAAAATCGTGCGGAGTATGGCAGCCATTGCAATCCGAAGCCAGCCTGTGGCTCGACATCTGCCAGGAATCATAGTTGTCCTGCATGATGTGGCAATTCACGCAGGCCTGAGGGTCGCTTGTGAAATATGACGAACCTTTTGCGTAGTGGAAGGTGAAGACGCCAAGGCCCAGGAATATCCCGGTTGAACAGCCCATGATCACATAAAGCAGTCTATTACGAATACGACGTTGGTCCATGAAGGGTCGAAACTCCTGGATAAAGATGCTTGCGTGTTCTCACTAAGCAAGGGTCTTGCCATGGAGAAAGCTCGAATTGAGTATGCCATCAGGGCTCGCGGTGATTTCAAGCTACAAAATACGTCCTAACATTGGATTTACGTAAGGATCATGAAGTCTCATTGCGCCTTTCAGAATTTGTCTCTACAAAACGAGAGTCGCCCTCGTCAAAAATTCCAGTGACCTCGCACGTAAAGGAAGCCTATGAAGCTCTACGTGGATCCTATTACGGTGAATTGCCGTAAAGTGCTGGCAGGGTTCGAGCTGCTGGATATTGACTATCAGCCGGTCTTCGTTGACTTGCTTCATGCAGCTCTTCCCGTACTCGCTGATGGTGATCTGGTTCTTTTCGAACCGAACGCCATCCTTCAGTATGCTGCAGAGAAAGCGCAGCGTTCAGCGTTCTATCCTGCAGATCGCACCACCCGCGCCGAGATTCGCCGCTGGATGCTGTGGGAATCGTCGTCCTGGTACCCGAGCTGCTATATCCTGATGGTGGAAGGCTCGGTCAAACCTCGGCTCGGTCAGCCCGCGGATAAAAGAATACTTGCCGAGCAGGAGAAGAATTTTCATCGGCTCGCCCATACATTGGATGACTGTCTTAGTCGGCATCCTTATCTTTGCGGGGATCAGATGACGCTGGCTGATCTGGTGGTCGCGGCGCCTCTCTATCTGCATCCTTATCAAAAATTGCCCATAGAGCATCATCTGTATCTGGAACGCTGGCTGACGGAGAGTATGAGCTGTCTGCCCTGTTGGAATCCCGTGCGTGAGCGCGCCTCATCCCACGCGATGAGTCGCGAAGATATAACCATGGTTCTGTTTGATAATTGAAAGGATAAAGAATGGGAATGATCGGAACAGTCAACGCAGCCGCTCGCAAATTTCTGAGTCAACCGCATCAGCTTTTGATCGATGGCCAATGGGTCGCTTCGGTCGGGGGGCAGAACTTTTCCGTGGAAAATCCCGCCAATGGAGATACGATCAGCCAGGTTGCAAAAGGTGAGGCTCCCGATGTCGACCTTGCTGTTCGCGCGGCCCGTGCGGCTTTCGAAGGGCCCTGGTCGAAGATTTCAGCCAGCGATCGCGGTCGTCTGCTTTGGAAGATCGCCGATCTGATCGAGCAGAACGCCGATGAGCTGGCCCAGCTGGAATCCTTGGACAATGGCAAACCCATGACCGTAGCGCGGGCTGCGGATGTACCGCTGGCTGCGGATATCTTCCGCTATATGGCGGGCTGGACCACGAAAATCGCGGGCAAGACCTTTCCCCTCTCGGTGCCGTATACCCCCGGTGCGGAATATTTTGCGTACACCAGCAAAGAACCTGTCGGTGTCGTGGGCCAGATCATACCCTGGAATTTCCCGCTTTTGATGGCGTCGTGGAAACTGGCTCCGGCTTTGGCTGCTGGCTGCACCGTGATTTTGAAACCGGCGGAGCAAACACCTCTCACCGCTTTGCGTTTGGCTCAGCTGATCACCGAAGCGGGTCTGCCCAAGGGTGTGGTGAACGTCGTCACAGGCTTCGGTGATGCCGGTGCGCATCTCGCGCAGCATCCTTTGGTGGATAAGGTCGCCTTTACCGGCTCGACCGAAGTGGGGCGTTTGATCGTGGCCGCTGCGGCTGGCAACCTGAAAAAGGTTACGCTGGAGCTGGGTGGAAAATCGCCGAACATTATTTTTGATGATGCGGATCTGGATTTGGCGATTCCCGGCGCGGCGAATGCCATATTCTTTAATCATGGACAGTGCTGCTGCGCAGGTTCACGTCTTTTCATCCATGATAAAGTCTATGACAAAGTCCTGGATGGCATTGCGAAAATCGCTGGCTCCATTCAATTGGGTGAAGGGCTTGATCCCGCGACACAGATGGGACCTTTGGTTTCCCGGGAACAGCTCGATCGCGTGTGCTCCTATGTGAAGTCCGGTGTGGATGCCGGCGCGCGGGTCGTGGCGGGTGGTCAGAGTCTTGGGCGCTCGGGTTACTTCATGCAGCCGACCATCCTTGCGGATACGCGGAGTGATATGAAGGTCGTGCGCGAAGAAATCTTCGGGCCGGTGGTGGTGGCTCTTCGTTTTCATGATGACGAGGATCTGCTGCGCCAGGCGAATGATTCCGAGTATGGTCTGGCGGCCGGGATCTGGACGCGGGATGTGAAAAAAGCCCACCAGGTGAGCGCGCGCCTCAGAGCCGGCACGACCTGGATCAACTGCTACAATATCTTTGATGCGGCTTTGCCCTTCGGTGGCTATAAGCAGTCCGGTTGGGGGCGTGAGATGGGCGAGGAAGCGCTCAATCTTTATCTGGAAACCAAATCGGTTTGCCTTTTGAAATAGTTCAACCGGGGCCCGGCTTTCAAGGCTGGGCCTTGCCCGTTTCGTTTGGCGAATTGTGCTCAAGCTCCGGGAATTTGAGTAGACTTACCGATACATTAGCAAAAAAATCGAAGTCAAAACTTACGGTAAACCACGATCAGGTCGATGAACGGGAGGTCACTGCGAAGGAGCGGCCTCAATGGATGTTCAGAATTTGGAACGTCGTCGTCTGCGGATGGTCCTGGTGCTGGTCTGGCTTCTTTATCCCTTCTACTGCGCCTTTGGCTCCTATTTCCAGCTCTTCAACGCCAAATGGTGGATGATCATACCCTCGTCCGTGGTGGCCATGGCCCTTCTTTTTCTGGATATTCAGGGTAAAAGGGTGCTCGGGTCATTGCCGGTCTTTTTTTTCATCTCGGGCCTTTTATGCGGCTATCAGATTCTGGATTCCGCCTATCAGATGAAATTCACCGCAGCGGACACGCTTTCCATTATCACCGTGGGGGCCAGCTGGATGCTGGGGCAGGCGAGCTATCGCTGGGCTTTGGCCTTTGCCTTCAGCTTTCTCCTCATGATCGCCTCGTATATCTATGCGGCGCCGGCATTTCCCTTTGAACGCGCCTTTCTTTTGAACGGCATGGTGACCGTGGATGTCGTCATCGCTGTTGTGCTTTATATTTACCGGCGTTCGCAGCAGGAAATGCTGCTGACCCGCAATATGATGAATAAGCAGAATCAGGAATCCGAGCAGCAGCTGGAAAACCTTCGGAATGTATCCGCTTCCCTGGCCAAGGGTCTTGATGTTTTCAAAAGAGCCATTGAAGAGGCGATGTCAGCGAGTGAGGAGATCAAGCAAACCACGCTGAACAACCAGAATCTGTCAGCCCGGTCGCGGGATATCGTCGGACGCTTTCAACTGCAGGCCGAACATGCGAGCCACGAGCAATCCGCGTTGCAAACAGCTGTCGCGGAGCTTGAAGGCGCGACTCATGACATTTCCGAACTCGCCGAGCACGGCAAGGCTGATATTGAGAATCTGCAGACCGTGATGGCGGAAATCAAAGGCATCACCAGGATCGTGACCGATATCGTCCTGCAATCCAAGCTGCTGTCGTTCAACGCCTCGGTGGAAGCCGCCAGGGCCGGCGAACATGGTCGGGGTTTTTTGGTGGTCGCCGAGGAAGTCGGGAATCTGGCGGCTGCCAGTGATCGTGCGGCGAAATCCATTCATAGAATAGTCAGCGACAACCAGGATCAGTTCGGAGCCATGACGGAGTTCCTGGATCATTCCCTGCACCAGCTGCGGACCCGGGTCGAAGGCTGCGTGACCAGCATTCGCAGTCGATCGGCGAACGTGGAAGGCGTGTTCAAGGAGATCGTTCGCAACTCCAGCAGCATGTCGGATCAGCTTTCAGATCTGAACCGGGCTTTCGATGAAATCATGCAGGCCATCGAACAGATGGCACGCGCCATCAGTGATGTACAGAAAAACAGCTATGCGCTCGGTGATATGGCAGGCAAGACGCAGAACTCGACCCAGCGCATCGCCTCTCAGCTCCAGTATAACAAGGATCGAGTTACGATTCTTTCCGCCTTCACCCACCCTCTCGATGAATCGCCCGCGGAAACCCTTGAAGAAGAAGATATTCAGGCTGCTTGAGCTGGAAGCCTGGCCAGGGACCCGTGCTGGAATTTTCATACAGCACCCCCTACACCCGTTTAAGACTGCTGTTGCTGAAACCAAACAGCTTTTTCGTGTTTTGGGTGGCTTCGACCGCTCAGTTTACTCCCAATAGTGCTTTTTGACCGGAATGCAGCCTGCTCAGTTCTTGGCACGCATTCTGCTTATATCTCCGTGCTCAGATTCGCTGGCAAGTGAATCGGAAAAAAATCAATGGAGGTAGTGAATATGAAAGCAGCCGTAAAATTAATCCTGGCATCAGGTTTGAGCCTTGGACTCGTCAGCCCAACTCTTCTTGCCGAAGAAGGCAAAGTGGAAAAAGCCGTCGAGAACGCTGCCAACAAAGTCGAGCAGGCCGTTGAAAATCTGAAGCAGGAAACCTACGACCTTGTTGATAAGGACATCACTTCGATTTCCTTTGCCAAAGGCAGCCATAAACTTTCCAAATCCGAACTCAGTACGATCCGCGCCATGTACAAGGCCGTTCTCACGGATGATACCGTGGATAAAGTGATCGTGGCCGCATGGGCTGATGAGAAGATGCCAAGCGGCACCAAGCTGTCCGACGCCCAGGTTGATCTGGCCGAAAAGCGTGCGGATGCGATTGAAGGCGTGCTGAAAAAAATGGGCAATAAGAACGTCGACACCTACAACATGGCGAAAGACGCGACCTGGATCGGCAAGGTCTTTGAAACCCAGAACGCGGAAATCAAGGAAGCCATGAAAGGCAAGCCTGCTGATGACGCCGAAGCCAACCGTATCGCCCAGCTTCTCGAATCGAAAGGCGGCGTATCGAAGGCGGTTGTGATCATCAAGCGCCATGTGCCGGCTCGCAAAGCGGCAGCCAATTGAATCAAGTCGAAAAGCGCCAACCCGGTGCTTCACTATTGGGTAACACACTAAGAACCACTTCAAGAGGAAAAATCATGATCCGTAAAGCTGCATCCCTGATCGCCCTGTCCCTTCTCGTGCTCCCCGCCTGTGGTGACAAAGATGATGATAACAACGATAACGTCGTCGAAGAAATCCCCACGAACTACGTGGGTCTCTACAAGACCGATTGTATCGCGAACAGCGTGCTGGACCTCAGCCACACCATCCGTACGGTCGATATCCAGGCCGATGGTGGCTTCAGCCGCACTGAAGAATACTTCGGCAGCGACAACTGCCAGGACAGCGGCTTGAAACTCCGCGTTGACGGCACTGTTCAAGAGAAAGGCGACCTGCCTGAGAACCCGCAGCTCGATATGCTGAACTTCTCGGTCAGCGACGTGTTCATCACTGTCAACAGCGATGCTCTGCGCGCGACACTGAACACCACCAAGTTCTGCGGTATCAGTGACTGGGCCGTTGGTCAGGAACGTGAAGTCTCGGGCGCTGACTGCCGTGGATTCACCATCAAGAAAGGCGACGTCGTTCAGGAAGTCGTGGATGACCGCGATGGTACACTCTACTTCGGCAACAACTTTGCCCTGCTCCTCAACAAGACCGATGATCGTCCCACTGCCATCGACGAAAAAGTTCCCTATCACAAGCAATAAGGTTGTTCACCCTATCGAAAGACACAAGCTGAACACTTGATGCCGGCCCTGATCTTCGGATCAGGGCTGCGTTTTTTGCCCCTGTCTTGCCGGAATTTCGCGCGGATATCATCCGCTTACCCATGAATTTGGAAACCTTGCCCCCCTGCGACGCCCGCGCTGTTTTCAAAGCAGATAATTCCTTCGTTATTCCCGTGATTTAGAGCATTCGATACCGGGCATAGCCCGCGAACTGTCAGCGGCTGACGCCTGCGGTGCCTGGCCGACCCTTGGATATCCTTGGACATTTTTTGTGGCGCGGGCCTTGTAGAAGGGAGTGCGTTGACAGTCACTCACTTCGAAAAGAGGTTTTGTATGTTGTCTCTGAAAAACGTGTTACCCGCTGCTGCTCTTCTGCTCCTTCTGAATGCCTGCGGTGCGGCCCCGACGGAAAATTCGCGCCAGGTGAACCAGACTCCAAAGACCGAGTCGACCCAAACGGGCCCGCAAGCGGAAGCGCCCTCGGCTCCGGGCGATGCAGCGGTTGCGCAGTCCGGCTATGTGCGCGTGGACGGCGCCGACGGCCAATCGGCTTTTGCCTGCTCCTATAGCATCAATGGCAAGACGGTCGCAGGCAAATCGCAGGAGGAATGCGAGCGTCTGAAAAAAGATTTCGAGAAAGCGGCCGGTTCGATCGGTGTTCCCGTTCCTCCCGCGATTCCTGCTCCCACGGTTCCTGCGGGCAGTGACAACCAGGTGGCCTGCGCGTTCAACATCAACGGCAAGCTCTATGAAGGCAAGTCTCAGGCGGAATGCGACAAGTTGAAAAAAGATCTGGGCATCACCATGAACATTCCTACGATACCGGCTCCTGCGCCCGTGATTGTTCCGACTCCTGCTCCCGCGCCTGCACCGGGAACCAGCACCAACGTCGCCTGCGCCTTCAACATCAATGGCAAGCTTTATGAGGGGAAGTCCCAGGCTGAATGCGACAAGCTGAAAAAGGATCTTGGTTTGCAGTTTTGATCCTGCGTGGCATAATGTAACGATTCACCGTAAATAAAGTGAGTCCATGAGCAAGGCATCAGGCAAAACCTGGAAGCGGGACCAGATCGAAGCGATCAAAACCCGCATAAGGCACGAGCTGGCTCCGTTCCAGTCGTCACTGGACCGTATTCCTTACCTCCTGAATCAGATCTCCCGCTCTGAGGAACAGGAGCCAGACCGCCTGATCTATGTCATGACCCTGCTGAATACGCACGTGCGTGAAGGGGGTCTGACCGATCTTCAGGTGAAAGAACTCTTTCAGTTGGCCGAAGCCTTGCTCACGCTTCAGAACATCAAGCCCAAGTCTTCGTCGCTGGCCTTTCTTCTGGGTGAATTCCACATCCTGAAAGCCCAGCTGCACATGAACGACGGTGAGCCGCTCTTGGCCTGTATCGAGCAGCAGCTGGTCGAACATGTGTCCGGCGCGGAGCCTCCGGGAGGCAAGTCCTTCCAGTCCCTGTCCCTGGCTCGCATGAGTCTCCGCCTGGGCGAAGCCGAACTCGCCGTGACTTATATCGACCGTGCGCTTCAGCATGGGTTGGATCGCAGTTTCTTCGCTTATGCGCAGCTGATCAGGCTGCGCAGTTTACGTCTCGCGCATCGCGTGGATGAAGCCGACGCCGTCAGCGCCGAACTTCTGAAACAGGACCTCGACCCCAGGACCCAGCGCGAAATCCACTGGGAAAGCCTTTGCCGGCAGGTCTTTCGCACCGGCAGCATCGATGGCCTTATGGAGATGATGAATCCCCGGCGGGATTTCTACCAGGCCAGCTACATCCTCGAAAGTTTTTTCTGGATCCGGGCGATTTCCGGGCTGCAGTGGATGGAGCATCTTCCGAAACTAAAATCACTCAGTCAGAAAAAGAATTTAAACTTTAAAGCCAACAGCGCCTATCACCGCTGCGCCATCCATCTGGAACGGGCCTATGATAAGGATATTCCTTTGGCTCATCGCCTGATCCTGGTCAAGAAAACCCTGCAGGCGGTTCATACGCTTCCCGATATCGACAAGGTCCTCCTTGTTCATCTCGCGCTTCTGCGCTGGTTGATTCGCAGTCAATCGCGCGAGCTGGCCCGCTTTGTCTATTCGGAATACGCGATCCTGAGTCTGCGGCTCAGCGGCACTCCGGACGCCCTGGGAATCGCGGCTGACCTGTCCCAGAAAACCTGGCAAAAATAAGCCGATTCTCCGAGGATACCCATGCGCATTCGTCTTCTTCTCGTCATCCTTCTGAGCATGAGCCTTCCGCTGTCCTGTAAAAAGAAACAGCCCGAGGCGCCGAGTGCCGCAAGTCAACCGACGCTGCAGGGAAAACCTGATAAGGTGTCTGAAGAGCCCACGGGCCTGCCTGGCTATCCCTTGCTCTGCCGCTGGACCCAGGGCCCGGCGAGCGATACGCTCGAAGCTTCATTGAACTGCTTCCTGGGGGATGACAAGGGCCAGCCCGCGCAGCTGAGCGCAAAAACCAGCTGGGAGGCTTCCGTGTCCGGTGACGCCACGCTCCTGCAGCAGATGCTGCCCAATCAATCGTTGAATTTGAGCGTCAAGGGTAAAACCCGCGATGGCCTGACCCTTGCGATTCAGAATATGCAGCTGAAAGCTTCGTACCAAAGCGTGCAGCGATCGAGCAGCGGCCGTGATGTGGTCAAGGCTGATGCTAAAAAACTGCGTCTCGCAGCCAGCTGCAAAAATTTATTCACATTGCTCTTCGTGAACGACGCGGCGACTTTCACCTATTTGGAATTGAATAGCTTTACCGGCTGCGAGACTTTAGCCACGAGTCTTATGAACGCTGTGGTGCCTGACGGCAAATCCAGGCTGCTCCCCGATTTGCATAAAACAGTGCAGGCCAGCTGCAAGGATGGTTTGTTCTCACTCAGTATCAATCAACCCACGTTTCAGGGCAGCAGCAGCCAGGGCCCGTTGGATGCCGACAGCTGCGAGGATTTACGAGGCCTTGTGAATAATCTTGGTTTGTAACCAGGTATTAGATCGCGAAATTTCAAAGAGTTAGATCCTGACTGTCGGCTTTATGAGACAGTATCTGCATGATTTTATTGCTTTATTTCTGAAGCAGAACCGTTCATATTCGTCTCCGCTTATACATTCGGAATGAGACAAAGAGCATTCCTATTCAATCGGACAAAGCGAATCTTTTAAGAAGTCGTTCGTGGCTTCCTATGGATTCCATTGCTGACGGAGACTGACGATATGAAGAAAACCACTCTCTCTGCGATCCTTCTAAGCCTTGGTGCAGCTCTTGTATCCTGTGGTGAGAAGCAGGCGACCAGTGATCTTTCGTGGGGACATTTGCAGGATCAGAGTTTGAATCCCGCTGCACCCCAGTATCTGATCAATAAAAAACCCGGCGACGTTTACAAGGTCTGTATACCACGCTACATGGTGGATGAATTGCCAGGGGTGGAAGCTGAAGTCCATGCTGCCATTAACGTTTGGGCGGGTTACCTCGGGCGTGCCATCAACGTAGAGACTTCGGTGAAGGATCTGCCTCGCGCCACGGCCACCGACACGCCGACGAGTCTTCAGACAGCCTATTATGCGGCCTGCGGGGATGAATTCGATGTCGTGATTGGTTTTGCTCCCCTAAGGGGCAGTACGGTGGGGCAGACGGGAAGCAGCTGGCGCGGATATTCAGCGCAGAAAATCACCAGCTTCAAACGCTATCTCTTTTTGCGCGATTATAAAGCGTCACCGGATCTTTGGGGCACCACACGGTGGATCAGTCTTCAGGACCTGAGGCGACGTGCAGCCGACAGCTCGGAGATTTTGAATCAGATGCAGGCGCGCGATACGATGGAAGTGGCGCCACGCGGGACGTCCATTGCCTTGGCCGTGCTCGTTCATGAATTTGGTCATGTCTGGGGCATGTGCGATCAGTACGAAGGCCCGAGCAACTGCGATCCGAATTTCAAATCCGAGCACCCTGATCTGAAGAGCATGATGGCAGCCGCTTCGAATGTCGCCAAACTTTATCTGACCGATGACGACATCACAGGCATCCGGGCTTTGGCGCAAAGACCGGGGTTTAACGCCAGCTGGCCCGGTACCGAAGGGGCTTTGAATAAAGCTCCGGCTGCCGTGGCCCAAAAGGATGTGGAATATTTCCAACTGAAATCGGTGGAAAAAGCCGGCACGCAGTTTACGCTGAATTTTGGATTGGTCACAAATAAAGGTGGGGAGCTGCGCTTTGAATATCGCACCAAAGGGGCTGCGGCCTGGCAGCAGAGCACAAGCTTCTTTCCATCCGATGATGCGTTTATGATTCCCGACTACAGCTTCCGGCAAACCGTGCGCACGGAAGGTGACTACGAATTCCGTCTGAAGCTGCGCCTCAAAGAAGAAGACAGCAGCCTGGGCGAGCCTATGTACACGACGCTTTAATGGACCTGATGTAGCGCCGCCGCGATATAATCTGCCGACACCTTGGGTTTCGGGATGGGTTGATCAAACCAGATATGCAGCGGTTCGTTCAAGCCCATTCCGTGCATGTAGTTATAAAGCGCCCGCTTGAGCCCTTCCCCCAGGACCTCATGATCGCATGGGGTCGGGTCTTCGAACTCGATATCATTGCTGGCAAACTGGATATCATCGTAAGGCAGGAGCCGAATCCCAAACTGCTCGGGATTTTTTCCGACAGGACTGTGCACGGTGGCGGCAAAGCGATGCCAGTAGCCGGATTGAATGCAGCCGGCCTGGAAGAGCTGCCGCACGTATTCGAGGGCCTCGACGGTTTCCTTTTTCGTTTGCGTGGGAAACCCATACATAAGGTAAGCGTGAACGAGGATGCCGGCATCCGTTAAGGCCCGGGTCACGCGCGCCACCTGCTCGACCGTGACGCCCTTATTCATCAGCTTCAAAAGCCGATCGGAAGCGACTTCCAAACCACCGCTCACCGCGATGCAGCCGGACGCAGCCAGGATTTTCGCCACCTTCGGCGTGAAGGTCTTTTCAAAACGTATATTGCCCCACCAGGTGACGGTCAGGCCTTTTTCTATGATTCGATTGGCCAGGGCCAGCAGCACCTTGGGCGGCGCGGCTTCATCGACGAAGTGAAATCCGGTCTGGCCGGTTTCCGCGATCAGGGCCTCCATGCGGGCCAGGATGATATCCGCATGCGCCTCATCATAGCGCGCGATATAATCGAGGCTCACATCGCAGAAGCTGCACTTGTTCCAGTAGCAGCCATGCGCGAGCGTGATCTTGTTCCAACGCCCATCCGACCAGATGCGATGCATGGGATTGGGCATTTCACAGATGGAAAGATAACTGTCGAGCGGCAGGCCCCGATAGGTGGGCGTGCCGGTATCCTTATGCGGGATATCATGGGTCTTTTTCGAATCCCAATAGAGAACGCGTCCGTCTTTGCGCTGATAGGTGCGCATCAGCTCATTCTCGGGACGTTGGCCGCTCAGATGCTCAAGCAGGTTCAGAAGCGGACGCTCGCCGTCATCGACGGTGATATAGTCCACATAGTTGAAGACGCGAGGATCTTTCAGACCACGCAGCTCGGTATTCACATAACCGCCGCCCATCAGCACGCGGACCTCAGGATTCCACTGCTTCACCGTCTGCGCGATCTTAAAACCCGCGTAGACATTGCCAGGAAAGGGGAGGGTGATCCCGACCACATCCGGCTTTGTATCGTTCAAATAACCAAGGATGATGGATTTCTGCACATCATCGACAAAGGTTTCCTGGCCTTCGATCGAATCATGCAGATCATCGAAGCTCGGATTGCTCGCCGCCAGCCTTTCGCCGTAACGCGAAAGCTCGAAGCGCGGATCAATGCCCGCATTGATCACCGACACGAGTCCCGCCACATAAAGACTCGCGAGGTACTTACCCTTGTCCTGCGTGCCGAGACTGCCAAAGGCATGACCCAGATGCTCCGCGCCTTCGATCTCTTCCATCTGATGCAGGCCCGCAAAACCGATGGCCTCGGGCAGGTACTGCCGCGAGCAGAGTCGTATCGCAAGACTCGGATCCTTGCCCTGCAGAAAACGTAGGGTCGGTTCCACCGTATTCAAATAGGCTGGGAAATTTTCCAGGAAGAGCTGCACTTCCTCCGGACGCTCTTCATAAGGGACGTCTTCGAAGTTCGCATCCAGCTCGGCCTTGATCTCCATAAGTCCATGTCGGGAAAGCAAGGCCAGCAGCAGTTCAATGGCCGGGTCACGTTGCTCTACTGCATAGCCATGCATCTGCAGAAAACCCGTGAGATAGGCTGTCGCCGGATAAGGGGTATTCAGCTGCGTCATTGGAGGCGTAAGAAGAAGGATCCTGGGGCTCGTCATACACGGGACCTATTAAACAAGGGAATGGATCGGCCCGGTTGGTATAGCCTTTCGCGTGGGGAATTGCAACTCCCCGGACCGGGTTTTGCGAGGTCCGGGGCCCTGTTTTATCGGGACATCACGTAGTTGACGCCGAAATTTGTATCAGCATAGCGCTGGCCGTTCACATCATAGGTGAAATAATAGTTCAGCACGCTGCACGATTCGGGAAGGTTGCCGAGCGAGCCCGACCATATTTCAAAGCCCTCGGCGGTGGGGGAGCTGACATAACCATAGCCATAGCTGAATTGCGGCTGAAAGCTGAGGGGGAGCCTATCCTCGGACCGAAAGCCGTCACAGCTGTAATGTGCGGTGACGTTTTTCTGCCAGCCGATATTCAGCACAGCGACCGTGAAGGTTGCATAGGATCCATAAAATTGCTTCGATCCCAGAACCTGCTGCACGTTCTGCCCTGCAAAAAGCATGGGGCCGGATTTAAGCTCGAAGCCCCCGGCACCATAGTTGCGACCGGCCACATCATAGCTCACGTCGAAGGTATAGGGTTTGCCTGAACTGAGATTGGTCCATGCTTCCCAAATTTCATAGCCCTGATCGGCAGGGCCGTAATAGGTCGCGGGAACCTCAAGGCTTTGACCGTCCGCGTCCTTAAATACGAGCGTGACCGATTTTTCATAAGCGAGGTTCTTGACCCGCACCCGAGCCTGGGTGCTTTGCCAGACCATACCATACTTGGACATGGGAACATTCATAGTCGACACGAGGGTCAGTTCATCCGCGGCCTCGGCCACAGTCCAAAAAAACAGACCGCTCAGACTGCACAAAGCCATGCGTTGCAACACGTTCATACTCAACTCCTTTCGCCGTTCAAGGGTCCAGTGATAACGTGTTGTTTGGGATCTTCGCAAGGCCATTGTCAGAACTGGGCCACGGATTGGTTACTTTCCGCGGGCGCGGACCAGCTCATGGAAGAGCGTGCGGGTATCGACCGGAAGGTTTTCCCAGTCAGGCATTTCAAGAAAACTCTCATAATCGAAGGGGGACTGCTGCCGCGCCCGAATCTGGCGCTCCGCAAGCAAAGTCAGCACCCGCTGGTAGGCCTGCATAAATTTATCAAGGTGCTTTTCATGCTGCAGGCCGCTCAAGGCCTCGTCGAGACGGACCAACTGATGCTCGGCCGCAAACTGACTGATGGTCGGCAGGCTGGGATTGCCAAAGACCTGATACCCGGCTTCGAGCGCGACGGGCGACAGCCTTGTCAACTCGCGCAGGGCCTCGATTTCCAGGGCTTTGCAGTGGGCCAGCTCCTGCATGTCCATGGATAAGGACACATCAAAGACGAAGAGGAAGAGTTCGGTCACGCGGCCGTCTTCAAGGATGGGGATCCACTTGAATTTCAGATGCTTCGCCCGATCCAGATCATCAAAGACCTTGATGCCGCCCAGGAGTTTCTCCAGCATCGGATCCAGGGTTTCCGGCTGTTTCATGTGCTCCTGGAAAAACGCCGCAAGCTCTTTCCCACTGCACGGCAAGGGGCTGAGCCGCATGCGACGCAGGAAGAAATGCATTTCATGCCAGGCTTCAATGTCAAAGCCTATGGTTTGGCGCAGATGATCGGAATATTCACTGCTGATGCGAAGGCTGTTCTGATCATCGAGGTTGATCCAAAGTATGCCGGTGGAGATGGATTGGAAGATAGTCCGCAGCTCGGTTGTGCGTTCCAGAATCTTCTGGTCCAGGCTGCGGATCTCGACCTCGATTTGTTCCTTCAAGGTTTTGATTTCCGACTCCTGTTTTTCCGCTGTGACGAAGGCGTCATTGATCCGGGTGGCCAGGAGCACTGATTGAAAAATCATGGTACCCAGATAGGTCAGGGGTTGAGCGGCCGAATGCATCTCGATATTCCAACGCGTGTTCAGGGCCTCAAAGAGAGCCGAGAAAAATGTCACCGCCGCGCAGATCACCATAAGAACGGCTCCGGAACGGCGCTGGCGCAAAGCCCTGGGGATGACGAACATGTAATTGATGATGTTCAGGAACACCAGCGCATAAACGATGGAAAGAAGGAAGGGGAAGACGCGCGGCCCGAGCAGCAGAAAGACGCTCGACGTTCCCGCGATGGACCAGCCCAGAAGCGAAAGATGTTTGGGCGCCTCGTTTTCAAAGACTGTTCTGACGAGGCTCACTGTTGATGCCAGGAGCAGGTAAGCCGCCAGCGTCTCCAGGCGCCAGTACCAGTTTTCTGGAATATTAAAAAAGAAGTGCAGCTGCCCGTGCCCAGAAAGAAAGAGTCGGAGCATCAGAGCGAAGGCGTTGATGGAAAGAAAAATCGCCGTGCTCGAACGCCGGCGCAGAAACGCAAAGATCATGTGATAGAAAAGGCAGGCCAGGATTCCCGTGAGAGCCAGAAGATCGTAGGAATAATGCAGAAGGTCGGCGCGGGTTCCCTGCCGATCGCTGCGGACGTGCAGAGCGCCGCGGAAACCGCAGGATGGCGCTTCATGGCAACGCAGACGAAGTTCGACCAGAAGATTCTGACTTTTCACTTCATAAAGAAGATTCAGGCGCTCCGCTCCTGTAGTCTGGTCCTGAAACCAGACGCGCTCGCCATTGATGGTAAGCTCTGCGACTCCAAAAAGCCGAATCATGCTGAAATGGAGAAGAGTGCCGAGACGTTCCTCGGGCAGCCGCAGGGCGAAGCAAAAAGCTCCGGTCGGATCCTTATAAGGTTTCCCGGATGGCCGCTTATAGGAAAATACCGGAAAGGTCCGCGTGTCCTGTTCGACTTTATCAAAGTCACAGGCCTTTTGATTCCAAGCCAGATTACCCTGAATGCTCAGACCTTCCGCTTCCGCCGTGGCATCCCAGATAAACTCCGGGAGGCTGCCCGCCTCCAGCCTTGGGATTGTCAGCAGCATGATCAGAAGGACAAGGATCTTCATGAGGCCACCTCATGAAATCCATAACGCCGCGGCAGGGAAATGCACCACATGCCCTGACGAAAACCCTGTTCATTCTTGCGGCTTCTCCAGACAATGCGAATCTGCCCACCCATCTGCCGCATCGCGGCCTGAACCGCGTCCATACCGAGGCCGCGACCCGAGATATCATTGACAGCCGTTTTGGTGGAAAAGCCGGGCGCAAAGACGAACTGCACCAGCTGCTCGTCGCTCAGGTCCTGATCCGCGCTTATCAGGCCTTTTTCCAAGGCGCGCCGGCGAATGCTGTGAAGATTCAGGCCGCGGCCATCATCATGGACTTCGATCAGAATCTTTTCACGAAAGTGCAGCGTGATGAAAATGGACCCCTGGCCGGGTTTATTCTGCGCGCGCCTTTCCTCGGCATTTTCCAGGCCGTGATCCAGGGCATTGCGCAGAATATGAGTGAGGCCGCCCAGGAGTTTGCCCTGAATGCTTCTGCGGATACCCACCTCGCCGCCTTCGATGATAAGCCGCGGCTTGGGTTTGCCAAGCTGCTGGGCCACTGATGCGAGTCCTTCTTCCACGGATGCGACAAGGTCATCCAAGCGAATGAAGAGCGACTTCACATAGTTTTGCCAGGCCGTCTGCCATGCATCCGAGGGTGCTTCGAAGCGTGCAAACAAAACCTGACCGCAGACGAGGAGCAGATCCTCCTCCTTTTCCCGAGCAGGAAAATTCTGACTGCTGAAACCAAGCATGCTGAAGGCTTTCTGATGCGAAGCCCATACGGTAAAAAGCGTATCGAGACGGCTGAGCGGCTGTCGCAGAAGTCTTTCTTCCATCTCATGAGCCGTCCGGGCGAGCCCCAAAAGTCCGAAGCCTCGGGCGAGGCCTTTGAGAGTATGGAGTTCACGCAGAAGAGCGGGGGAGCGTTCGGGCGCGGAGTCCTGGCTGCCGCTTTCCAGACGGCGCATGATCTGCTGGGCTTCCTGCATAAAGACCGGCAGATTATCGGATTCTGTGGTCAGAAGCTGCAGCATCCTATCGAAGATCTGCTGCTCCATTTCAAACTGATGATAAACGGAACGTTCGGAGGAAACATCGACCAGGACGAGCAGGATGGAATGGATGCTGCCGTCCAGCACAACCGGAGCCCAGGCGCACAGGTAACTCTGCGTGGCCTTGTCACCGATCACAAGCAGCTCCTTGGGCAAATTTTCGGCATTCAGCTCAAAGCTGATGGCATCATCACCGATCATCACGCCCAAAGTCGCTTCAAGCTGAGCCCTTTGATCCGAATCCAGATGCGTTTCCAGAAAAAAGTTTTGCACCAGCGGCCACGTGATCGTGTCAGCGCCCAGGATTCGTTTCATGGACTGGGAAAGATAGGAACCCACTTCCAAATGCCCATATTTCCCCTCGATCAAAAGTACGCCTTCCGGCAGGTTATGAAGCAGCGTGGACATTTCCTCGGTGGTCTGATGAATCCGGCGCTCCAGGATTTCCGCCTGCTTCCGAAGCTTTTGATTCAGGCTATTGATGCCCCGGGTCTGACGCTCGACCCTATGAAAGGTGCGATCAAAGCTTACCGACTGCGATATCGAAGCCCCGAGCGAGAAGAGCAGCATGCCGACACCGAGCAGGCTGTAGTTCTGATCAATCTTATTCACCGAATTATAGATTTCCACCAGGGCCATAGCGAGCAGCAGGGCGGTTGCCGGCAAAAGAACCAGCGTCCCCTGGCGGCGATTCAGGTAGGCGCGGAAGAGGGTCCACATCACAGGACCTATGATGGCGATCGTGAAGATCTGCATGGGCCGCAGCAGGATATGCGAAAAAGAGAGCGGCGTGAAAAAAACGATAGCGCATGTGATGATCGCGACCACCCGTGCGACCTTAACCAAAAGACCCGGTGTTTCGTCGGGATAAATGGAACGGATCAGATGCACTCCAACCAGGATCCCGCCGTAGTAGGTCAGCCAACCCAATTTATAGACGATCATTTCATTGCAGCCGAGCTCGGACAGCCAATGAGAGGAGCCCGTGCTCAGCATCCGGGCGACCACCAGCAAAAAGAAGAGCCCGAGATCACGATAGGCTTCGAATTTTCTGCGGAATGTGAAAAGCCAAAGGTGATAGATGGAAGAGAAGACGAGCAGGCCGAAGACCAGGAAATCAAAGGCCATAAGGTCGAAGCTGATTTTTTGCAGGTCTTCGGCCCGACCAATCAGAAAGCGGTCGACAAAACCGCCCGTATGCATATGCCAGTTGAAGGTCTGAATGACAAACTGCAGAGTCTTCTCGCGCGGCACTATGAAAATTCTGTTATGCCCGGGCGAGCGATCGAAGAGATCCGTCCCATCCGGTCCGAAATCATGCTCAATGATTTTTTTGTTGTTCATCCAGATGGTGGACGATCCCAAGGACCGCGGGAGCCATAGTCCCAGACGCTCGCCTAAAAGGCTTTCGGGAAGGTGAATGGTCATACGGTAGGTGGCTTTGCCCTGGCGGCTGAGGCCATCGTGTTCGAGTGCGCTCCAGACATCGGGAAAGGGCACCAGGCGGACCTTGGTTTCACCGGCTGTGAATTCATCGGGACTTGAGAGTTGATCCCAGATCATTTCTGCTTCGCCGGTAATTTTATAGAGTCCACGTCCCTCGTCTGGGAGCACGGCCGTCCCCTGCACGAGCTTGACCTCGGGAATAGCCCACGCCTTGTCCATCAGAATGAACAGAAAGAGAAATATGGCGAGCACATTGCGCATAAAACCCAGTGTCAGGTATAACCGTTCAAGATTTCGGCTATCCCGTATCGCAATCTTTCCAGGAAAACTGTTGTTCCGCTTTTGAAAGAGGATAAAACATCCGGTGAAAACCGGATGTTGAAGTGGAAATCTGCTTGAGTGGTAAGGCCCTTTAGAGCGTTCCGGGATCCGCCGGGTCGAGGCCCTGGCCATTCAGAATCGGAGCTGTGGTATCCCCAGCCGCCGCAGCGGGTTGCAGCGCCTCGATCAGTTTCTGATCTTTGAAGGTAGGGCCCGCAGCGCCATTGGGAAGAGACCACTGAACCTGAATCTGTAGCCTTGCCACCTTTTCGCGAAGCGCGGGAAGATCGCTGGCCGTCACGGTATAGAGCGCATGCCAGACCGAATTCTCAGGATTCAAGGTGATGCGAACGCCTTCGGCATCATTGCTGAGCCACTGCACGCGATTCTGATAAAGCCCGAGGTCGAGTCGATTGTTTGTGCCGGCTTCATTCAAACGGCAGCCATACTCGCTGGAAACCGCTGTGTCCGTGGCATCCTTGCGCAAAGAGCACATGAGGTAGGAGCCGGAGATATTATTGGGAATGTCGACGCGTTCGGCATCATCATCATTCTGTGTCGACTTTTTTGCGCTGCCATCATCATCTTTGCGCGCGGCTATGAAACCATTCATGACCGGATTGCAAGCCGCGAGAAAAGCGATAAGAATGGCCAACGTCAGGTGCTTCATGGTTTTTGCTCACAGTAACTTTGTGTCGCGCGACTCTGCTGCTGTTTTTGACAGCCAGCCTGGGAACGATCCCTCAGGGCCACCAATTGAGTACCGGCTAGATCCAAAGACTCCAATCGCGTGAGTTGCGCCAAAGGTTCTATGGACTGCACGGCGGTATTTTTCAGCTGCAGAATGCTGAGGCGAACTTTGGAGCGCAGAGGCTCAAGGTCCTTCACGCCGGTGGTGCCGACCAGGAGCGTCGTCAGCTGATCCAGTCCAAGAAGCGGCGTTAAACCCGTAACGCCTGGGTTCTCACTGATGTTTAAGGACTCAAGCTTCTGCAAATTGCTGAGGCATTTTAAATCGCCAAGACTATTGCGGCTGATATTCAGATTGGTAAGCTTTGTCAGGGCCGTGAGTCCCGAGCAGTCGCTCATCTTAATCCCTGAGGCACTCAGAAACTGCAGGGATTGAAGGTTTTCCAGGCCTTTCAGGTTGACCGAAGGCGCACCGTTCAGATTCAGTTCCTGAAGATTGCTGAGTCGTGCGAGAGGTTCCAGGCTGTAGGCCACGCTGTTGGCGCCCAGATTCAATTTTTCGAGTTTGATCAAAGCGGAAAGCGGCTGCAGATCGCTGATGCTGTTGTCGGTGGCAATCAACGATGTCAGCTGGGTCAGGCCGCTCAGAGGCGCAAGACTCGTGGCATCGAGGCTGTCCATGCGAAGAATGCGAAGGTTTCGGGCCTGGGCCAGTGGCGCAAGGTCGGTGATCACGTTGCCCGAGATATCAAGTTCCTGCAGTGCGGGTGTCGCGGCGAGGAAATTCAAACTGCTCAAAGCGCCGAAGGGGACTTCGAGCTTTTCCAGGTTTTTGAGACTGGTCAGAAACTGTCCGTCCGAGGCGAGGTTGCTGAGCAGGGTGAGCTGCTTCAAGGACGTGAGCTGACCGAGGACCTCGGGGTTGACGAGAGGCGAGGTGAAAAGATTCAGAGACTGAAGAGTTTTAACTGGAGTCAAAAAGCTGATATCGGTGACGTTAAAATCGGCGATTTCCAAATTGCTGAGCCGGGGCAAAGTCTGCAGGAAGGTATAGTCAAGGACGGGTGCTGCGCTGGGACTTTCGCCTGGTCCCACTTGGTTGGCAAGTTCCAGGGTCTCAAGTTTTTTCAACTGGGAAAGAGTTTCCAGTCCCGCGAAGGGCCCGCCCAGGAGATGAAGCTCGACGAGGTTCGTCAGCTGCCCCAGGAAAGCGAGATCTTTGATTTTGGTTCCCTGAATATCCAGGGTCTGAAGCTTATCCAGAGCCCTTAGAGGCGAGGGATCTGCGAGCTCAGCATTGTTATGGATATTGACGTTGGTCAAGTTCGTAAGTCCGCCGAGACTGTCGACACGCGTTATCATATTCGTGTGGAGACTCACCGATTGCAGATTCTTCAAGCCTGCGAGGGCCTCGATGGAGGCGATGGAATTTTTGGAAGCTTTCAGCAGTTTCAGCTGGGTCATGCCGCGAACGGCGCTGATGTCGCTTATGGAGTTTTCGGAAATACCGAGTTCGATCAGCTGCGTTAAGGGCGCGAGAGGCTCGATCTTGCTGATCCTGTTGCCCGAGACATCCAGGTATCGCAGCTGCTTCATATCTTTGAGCGGACTGAGATCGACGATACTATTATCCCTGAGATCCAGTCGGGCCAGGGCTGGCGCAAACGCCAGAAGACTGATGTCTCGTATGCCGCTGGCCACGAGATTCAGGTCCGCAGCCCCGACCAGATACGCGTAAAGTCCCTCGCAGCTGCTGCTGGATGAACGCTGCATGAGGACCTTGACGGTATAGGCCCGCTCCAAATTTTTACGATCGTCACAGAGCTGCGCGAAGCTTAAAAAGAGATTGTCGGTGGCGGGACCGATAGGCTGGGGCGTGACGGTCGCGGCGGTGCTGGCATTCGCCGCCCGCACCCGGCTCGCTGCGACGCCGCGATAGGACTGACCGCTCTGCTGGCACGCGCCGAGCAGTAAGAGCGATAGCCATGCGAGCCGCGCATGTTTCCCTGGCCTGACCATAGGGTAACGGGTCCTCTAATGAAAAAATAGCTTACGGACCGTATCGGCTCAGGGGCGGTAAAACTTGAAAAGTCAGGGACTTGTTCTGCTATTTGGATGGGTTACCAAAGCTCATATTTGCTCAGATCCAGGATCCCCGTGTCGAAATGTTTGGATTGGTCGGTGAGCTGCTGCACGCGATCGAAATAGCGCCAGAAATCGGGGTTCTGCCGACTGATGCCATAGAGGGCAATCCATTCCTTCAGCTGACGCGGATTCTTATTGAGCCGAAGCGTATCCCTTACGAAATTCTGCAGTTGATCCTCGCGCACCTTCACAAAGAAATTGGGAAAGGCTCCATAGACTCCAGGCAGGACTTCCAGGCGATCCTCGGCGGGCACGCGGCGGCCGTCTTCGCCAAACATGAAGCTGACATTCAGATGCTCTTTATGATGAATCAAACTATAGAGGCGATCGTCTTTGCCTTCGACCAGAAGGAAGGTCAGGTCGGGCAGCATTTCATACTGGGCTCCGGTATGATTATTCAGCTGATCCAGGACCTTGTCGCGAGGCGGCACGACCGGAGTCTGGCCCCGAACCCGGGCATTGAAGCGTTCCTTGAGCACGTACTGCAAAAATTCCCGCTTCGGATCTTGCGTATAATAGGGAATCAAACTGGAGGCCGGCACGCCTCCATAGGGATTCAGATACTTCATGAGTTCCTGGGCAGCCAGGCCCCGATACCAGTGGCGCCTTAGGTTTTGCCTTGTTTTGCTGGGGAAAAACGAGAGAAAAAGATCCTCGGATTCCACCCGCAGATTGTCCATGTACATGCGGGTCGCCGACTGATGGAAGACATTGCCAAAGACATCAAAGCCGGCCACGAGCAGATAGTACATGCGTTCGAATATGGGATAGTCCATGACCCATATCGTTTTGGGAATGCGGCCGATCGCGCCTGTGCTGACCGAGGCGTTGTCAAAGTGCCGGAAGACGGTTAAGAGCGCCTGGGGATTATGACTGTCGCCGTCCCAGATGTCATTCAGCTCTAGACCTTTCGGAAAGCTTTCCGCGAAGAGCTTCTGTCTTTGCTCGACGAAATCAAGCTGCGCAGCCTTGTATTTCACATAAAGGCTCGACAGGGGATTATTGCGGCCTTCGGCCGGTAGACTCAAATCCTGAGCCGCGCGCTCCAGAAAACCGGGGCTCTGCTGGGCGAGGTCTTCGCGTGGGGCGAGGAAGAGTATGTGGAAATGCTCATCAATGACATTCACTGCGATCGGCCCTTCACAGACGGGGCCTTTGATGAAGGCGCTCACGAAGAAAAGGGAATTGTCGAGCAGGAAGCGATAGCGGCTTTCGGCGGGAATAGCCTTGAAGGCGAGAAAGGGATTGGCTGCGACCTTGTTCTCGTAGCTTGGAAAATCCTGCGCCTCCAAAGCCCAGGGCTCTTCGAAAAAGATTTCCTGCCAACGCTGCCAGGTTTCCTGGGAAAGGGGATAGATCAGATGATTTTTCAGCGTCAGCGTCTCTTCGACTTTCTGCAGTCTATAGTAAAAAGTGCTGACGCCCGGATCATCGAAAGGCCAGGTAGTGGCGATCACATCAATCGGCTCGGGCGCTTTGGTGCGCGAGCGGACCATGCGGTAGAATTCACCCGGCAGTTCCGGGATGCGGAGATGTCCGAGGAAAAGATGCTCATAGATATAACGGGCCACGAGACGATGCTTCGGATCGCCTTGATTCCAGAGCTGTTCCCAGCGGCGCAGAGCCAGGATATTTTGGGGCTGCGAAAGCTGCAGTTGCCGGGACGCCGTGAGCTTGGGATAGCCGCTTTCGAGCCAGCGATTGATGATTTTTATTTCGTGCGGCGCCAGGGGAGGAAACCCATAAGGCATGCCGCTGTTGGGGAGTTTTTTCTGGTACTCCTCAAACTGGGCATTATCCGCTGGGCATTCATGACTTTCATTCGACACGACACCGACGGGACCGGGATACATGACTCGTTGCCATAACAGGGCTTCGGTCAATGACGGTTGGCCGGGCTTCATGCGCGCGACGGGGAAAAAATCCTTCTTCTGCATCCATTCCAAAGCCGAATGCGCATCGACGAAGAGGCGAGAGGGTTCCGCCGCGGTAATGCGGGTGCCATCGTAAAGAGGGTTCTTGGTGGCCCCGCGCCGCATGCCTTCGATGTGGGCCAGATTCAGCTGACAGGGGGCTGTATAGCAGGAGTGGCAGCTCACGCAGCGTTTATCGAGCAGGGGTTTCACACTCTTGAAATAAAACTGATCCTGATCCACCGAAGCGGATTCAGGAAGTTCCTTGATCACTGTGGGTTTTGCCGAAGTGCAGGCCGTTATGAGAAAGAGGAGCAGAAGGAACCGAAATCTCATCAGGCCGTAACCTCCGTTGCGCAATCGAGACTTCGTTCCACGCTATCATAATTAGGCTTTTTTCGATACCGCCGCGGGACTCCACCTTTTCAAAAGCAGGGCATTGGTGACGACGCTGACGCTACTGAAAGCCATGGCGGCGCCGGCGATCATGGGACTCAGGTAACCCAGGGCCGCCAGGGGTATGCCCAGGGCATTATAAATAAAGGCCCAGAACAGATTCTGCCGGATCTTATGATAGGTCCTGCGCGAGATTTCCAGAGCATCGGGAATCAAAAGAGGCTGCCCTCGCATCAGAGTGATGCCGGCCGTATGCATGGCCACGTCCGTGCCGGTGGCCATGGCCATCCCCACATCCGCGGCGGCCAGCGCCGGCGCATCATTGATGCCATCACCGACCATGGCGACTTTATGCCCTTCCAGTTTCAGGCTCTTGACGATATTCGCCTTGTCTTCCGGCAGAACTTCGGCAAACACCTTTTGAATGCCCAGTTTCGTTGCGACCCGCTCGGCGCTCGGCTTATTATCGCCGGTGATCAAAACCGTCGTGAGACCCTGATCATGCAGGGTGGCGATCGTCGCTGCCGCATCGGCTTTCAAGGGGTCACTGAAGGATAATGCCCCTAAAAGCCGTGCGCTTTTCTTGTCAGCGATATAGGAAACGGTCTGGCCTTCCAGTTGCCAGGCGTGGACGACGGAAGCGACTTCATGGGTTTTAATGCTGTAACTTTCCAGGTAACGTGCGGTGCCGATGATGAGTTCATATCCTGCGACCTCACCTTCGACGCCTTTACCAGCGACCACTCTGGTATTGCGGGCGGGTTCGACCTTGAGTCCTTCAGCCTTGGCCTGGGCCACCACCGAACGGGCGAGGGGATGTTCGCTGCCGAGTTGCACTGCGGCGGCCAGCTGCAGAAGGCCCAGATGATTCTGATCCACAGCATGGATATCATTCAATGTGGGACGGCCCTCGGTCAGCGTTCCCGTCTTATCAAAGGCCATGGTCTTCACTTCATGGGCGATTTCCAGGGTTTCCGCATCCTTGATGAGGATCCCGTGGCGCGCCGCGAGACCCGTACCCACCATCATGGATGTCGGTGTGGCAAGACCGAGCGCACAGGGACACGCAATGACCAGAACAGCGACCGCATGAATGATGGCGGCTTCCCAGCTGGCTCCGCTGATGATCCAGCCGATCATTGTGATCAAGGCGATGACCAGCACGGCTGGAACGAAGATCGCGCTGACCTTGTCCACCAGTCTTTGAATCGGGGCTTTTTCGGTCTGGGCGGTTTCCACAAGCCGAATGATGCGGGCCAGAGTGGTTTCCGCGCCCAGAGCTTTGGTTTCCACAATCAATAGTCCATCGGCGTTGAGCGAACCTCCGGTGACCTTATCGCCTGAACTGCGCAGCACAGGAAGGCTTTCGCCGGTAATCATGGACTCATCGATCTGGCTTGTGCCTTCAACGATCACACCATCGACGGGAATTTTTTCGCCTGGCCGCACGATGACGCGATCACCGAGCACGACCTCCTTCATGGCCACTTCGATTTCCTGGCCGTCCCTTTGCACGCGGGCCCGATCCGGGCGCAGGGCCTCCAGGGCTTTGATCGCCGCGGTGGTCTGCTGCTTGGCACGCGCCTCCAGATATTTTCCGAGGAGCACGAGTGTGATGATCACGGCCGAACTTTCAAAGTACAAGGGTCCGCCCTTGCTCATCTGATAAAGACTGAGGCCAAACGCAGCGCTGGTTCCAAGGGCTACAAGCAGATCCATGTTGCCCGAAAGGGCCTTGGCGGCTTTCCATCCTGCTTTATAAAAGCGCGCACCCAGAACGAATTGAATAGGCGCCGTGAGTGCGAGCTGCAGCCAGGCGGGAAGCATGGCGTGATAGCCGAAGGGTTCGATCAGCATGGGACCGACCAGAGGCAGAGTCAGGAGTCCGGCGAGATAAAGCAGGATTCGCTCTCTTTCCAGGGAGACTGTGGCTGGTTTTTCTGAAACAGGCCGGGCCTTATACCCAACCTTTTCCACGGCAGCAAAGAGCGCGTCGGCCGAGCCTGGCTGTCCGGACCACTCCACGTGCGCTTTCTCAGTGGCCAGATTGACGACAGCATTCCCCACACCGGGGACTTTTTTCAGAGCCTTTTCCACACGATTCACGCAGGACGCACAGGTCATCCCTTCGATCGTGATATCCACAGCGGACGTTTGCATGATTTCCTCCTACGGCTGACGGTATCACCATCGACCCTACCACCGTGGGAAGGTCAAGGGAAAAAGTGACCGTTCCTTAAATTCCGGACTTGCTTTGCTTTTTCGACACCTCGGGTGCGAAGTTTTCGAGGATGGGGCATTCGGGTCGATCATCCCCATGACAATGCCGCGCGAGGTCCTCAAGGGCGTTTTTGATACTTTCCAGTTCACGAATTTTCACATTGAGAGCATCGATATGTTTTGTCGTGATCGTTTTTACGTCCTCGCTTTTCCGGGCTTTATTGCGCCAGAGCCCGACAAGTCTTTTGATCTCCGGCAGCGAAAAGCCCAGCCCACGGGCGTGTTTCACAAAGATGAGAATATGCACCTCGTTTTCCGAATACTGCCGATAGCCAGATTCGGTACGTGCGGCTTTAGGGATAATACCCCGGGCTTCGTAGTGACGAATAAATTTTGGATTGACGCCTGCAGCTTTGGCTGCTTCTCCGATATTCATGGTGATCTCCTCGCCCTGTCCCATGTTCAGACCTTCATAGTCAACCTTCCCATAGTGGTAAAGTCAAGTTTGAAGAAGACGGCAAGTTGATTTTTGCTTTTTGACAAAAATTTCAGAACTGTGAGGAATCAGAAGGAATCATTTCTTAAATTTATTTTTTTCTATAGGATGGTGTCAGTTGAGTTTAACTGGACAGCATCTTAGCCAGTCGGTGTAAGAAGGAGTCTTCCATGCAGTTATCTGTCGGTCAACGGTCGTATGCGAGTTGGATTGTTCCCGGTCTTCTTCTGACTCTTTGCAGTCATAACGCGTTCGCTGCGGGTTTCGCCATCCGCGGACAAAGCGCCAGCTCCATCGGGACAGCCGGTGCTTCGGACGTCTCGGGAACAACGGACATCTCCGCAATGTTTTCCAACCCTGCGGCGTTGAGTGCTTTCAAAGGCACCAACATTGCCGTTGGCGCCGCATTCATCATGCCCAAGGGCGAGTTTAGCGAAGGGAAAAGGACAGTTGCTAGTACAGGCGTCGAAGCTATTAACGATAGCGAAGACGCGAAGAAAAGCGATGATTTCGGTGATAACGCCACCATTCCTGCGATCTATGCAAGCTATGAAGTGAACGAAGACGTCACAGCGGGCGTTGCGTTGACGGCACCGTTTGGGACTAATACCGATTATGGTAAGGACTGGGTAGGTCGTTATCATGGAACGAAGACCGAGCTGGAGGTGATCAACCTCGACCTCGCAGCAAGTTATAAGCTGATGGAGAATTTGAAGCTTGGCTTCGGGGTTCAGGTTCAGAGTGCACGCGGTTTGATTGAAGGGGCGAGTAACTACGGAGCGGCGGCGAATGCGTCTGTTGCAACGACGGCGGCGCAGACAGCTGCGGGCCTTGTCCGTGATTACTATAACGCAGTTGGTGCCGGAGACTCGGCTGCAGCCGCTGCTGCCAACACCGCTATCGAAGCGAATCAGTTGGCCAAAGATTTCAGGACGGCGACTCAATCGGCTCTTGCAGGACAGCCCACATCCAGTTATCCAACGATCATCCAAAACACTCTGACTTCCGCGGGCGCCCAATACGTCGGGGGACAGGTCGTCGCTCGTGAAGGCCAGGACGATGTTTACGCTTCCTACGAAGGCAACGATATCGCCTACGGCTTCACCTTCGGTGTTCTTTATTCGCCAATCGCCGAACTCGACCTTGGTCTTTCCTACCGCTCGCAGGTGGTTCACAAAACCGAAGGTGACTTCAAGCTCTCAGGTGAAACCTCTGCTGCAGAGGCCTACGCCGCAAGCGTTGGCCTGAAACGCAAAGCCGACCTGAACCTCGCTGTGCCCGATATCATTGGCTTCGGCGCCAATTACAAAGGCGTCACCGATATGAACATCTATCTGAGCGCTTCGATGACCCGCTGGACGAAAATCAAAGACATCAACGTCGTCCCTGAATCCGGCGCCAACGTGTTGGTCCGCCTGGACTGGGAAGACGTCTGGCACGTCGGCCTCGGTGGTGATTACAAGGTCAACGAAAACGTCATCCTGCGCGCCGGTGTCGCAAGCGATAACTCGCCCACGACCGACGACCTTCGTTCCCCGCGGAGTCCTGACGACAACCGCCGCATGTATTCGATCGGTGGCCGCTATCAGGCAGAAGGTTGGAGCGCAGACCTCGGCTTCATGCACACCCGCTTGCGTGACCCAACACTCAATCTGAAAAACGATGCGTACCCAGAAGCAAACGGCCGCGGTGACCTTACTGGCAAATACAAGGTCACAGCCAACACCTTAATGGCTCAATACAATCGCGCTCTCTAAGATCAAAAAACAACCGCTAGTTTCGAGCTAGCGGTTGTTTTAGTGGAAGATTGTTGGAACGAGGTTCTCGATATTTCGTTTACACATTTCTGCTTAGCTAACTTATGGCAAGAAAGTTGATGAGCGATCCTTCGATATTAAGGTGTATAGACAAGCCTATAGCCTGCAAACATTATCGTGCCTGATTCAATATGAGTTGCGTTTCTGATACTCGTACGAAATCGAATTCTTTAATGCGCTATAATAATAGCCCAGGGGGATTCGAAAATGACGACGACCGGCAAACGACCGAGACGAGCTTTCACCGCAGAGCAGAAGTTCGCCATGCTGCA
>NZ_DASTAT010000007.1 GCF_035712445.1 Oligoflexus sp.
ACATGGAGATATCCCGATCTTCGGAACAGGAAACTGTGTGCTGGTGATCTTCTTTTGGGTTTTCCCTATAGGAATTAGGCGACGGCTCGCGGTGGGGATGAGTGGTTTCGGGAGTGGGGTCTGGGTGCGTGGAGGAGAGGGGAGGGGTGCGTGGGATGAGTCTAAGGCGCGTGCGCTTGCGAATGTGTTTGATTTGGTTTTTGGTGGCCTGGACGTCCTGATAGAGGTCGAAGGCTTTGGTTGTGAAGTGATAGTCGTTGGAGCTTTGTTGGAATTTGCCTTGCGTGTTTAGGAAGCGGACGGCTTTGGTTTTCAGATAATTTTTTGACTCTAACGAACGGAGTTTTTTCCGCACCGTGGATTCACTTATTTTTGTACAGCGGGCGATTGTAGCGATGGATGGGAACGCGGGATGGTCGATGAACCCTTTATCAAAAGGCATCAGGGAACCGAGATAGGTCAGTATGCTGTGTTCATAATGGTCGATGTCATGAAGATGGTCGAATGCTTTGAGATAGCGACCGCCTGAAAATGCTGGATGTTCCGGGGAATTATAAGAAAGCTGTGCCTGTGACATGGGTCCCTCAATCCGTGAGGGAGCGTCTGACATTGAAAAGCGGGCGCGAGTCGCCTATGATCCGTGTCTACGGAACGGCGGGGTCCGCTTTGGGTAAATTGTCAGGCTCCGTTGTTTCGGGAAGCTGGAGTTGGCGCTCCGGCTTCCACCCTAAAGCCAATGTTGTCGCCTACCATAAGTGCAACCGTAAAAACTTCAAAGAAAAATTTTTGGTCGTGGTTGAAAGTCTCCAGGCCTTGCCTCTGGGTATCAGTTCAGGATATGCAGTTCATGAAACACCTGAATTTTGAGGCAAAATATGGCTGTTCGACGCGATCCTCTGACCTGGCAATATCCGGCGATTGAACCCTATCGCAAGGGTCGTCTGAAAGTTTCCTCTGTTCATGAACTTTATTTTGAAGAATCAGGTAACCCCAAAGGCAAGCCCGTAGTCTTTGTCCACGGCGGCCCCGGTGGAGGAACCGATGCGGGTCATCGGCGTTTCTTTGACCCAGAACGTTACCGCATTATTCTGTTTGATCAGCGTGGATGTGGACAGAGCACACCGCATGCGTGTCTGGAAGAGAACACCACCTGGCATTTGGTTGCTGATATGGAAGCCCTGCGCCAGCACCTTGGCATCAAACGCTGGCAGGTGTTTGGTGGTTCGTGGGGGAGCACTCTCGCTCTTGCTTATGCACAGAAGCATCCCGAAGTTGTCACGGAACTCGTTCTTCGCGGAATTTTTCTTTTGAGAAAGCAGGAGATTGATTGGTTCTATCAGTTTGGTGCAAGCGAGATTTATCCAGATGCATGGGAAGCTTACCGAGAAGCGATACCGCCTGCCGAACGGAATGATTTCCTGAGCGCCTATTATAAACGCCTGACCTCAGACGATCCCGAAGTTCGCTTGAAAGCCGCTCGCGCCTGGAGCGTCTGGGAAGGACGCACAAGCAAGCTTTTACCGGAAGCCGGCTTTGTCGATAAGTTCGATGCCGCCGAGTTCGCTTTGGCATTTGCGCGGATTGAATGCCACTATTTTGTAAACAAAGGCTTCTTCGATCGCGACGATTTCCTTCTGCAGGGCGTCGATCGCATTCGCCATATTCCTGCAACCATCGTTCACGGTCGCTATGATGTTGTGTGTCCTTTGACTTCCGCGTGGGCACTGCACAAAAAGTGGCCTGAAGCGGAATTGATGATCACACCCGACGCCGGACATGCCGCGGGTGAGCCCGGGAATTCAAGGGCTCTGGTTGCAGCAACGGATCGGTATGCGAGTCTGGGAGAGAACTGGAACTAAACTATTTTTTCGCCTGGTATCGCATCACGACCATTCCGGAGTCGATTTCCTTGTGGCTCACGAGCTTAAGGTCAACGTACTTCGATAGCCCCGCTAACAACGTTGGACCATGGCCTGCAAGCCTGGGCTGGACGACGAACTCGTACTCGTCGATCAAGCCCAGCTCTGCCAGCGCCAGAGGAAGCGTCACGCCGCATACCAGCAGCTCCTTACCAGGCTCACGTTTGAGCTTTTGGACAGTCTGCCCCAGATCCCCGCGCACCAGCTCTGCATTCCAGTCGACTCGATCGAGTGTGCTCGACACAACGTATTTTTTCGAGGCATCGATTGTCCGACTGAAAGGCTCCATCCAATCAGCCATCCATTCAGGCCTTTTCCCCTCTCGCCACCTCCAGGCAGATTCCATCATTTCATAGGTTACGCGGCCAAAGATCAGAGCATCGGCCCGAGCCAGGCTCTCGGCATGAAAACGGTGCACAGCTTCGGTCGGCAGGCCGGCTTGATGATCGCAGCAGCCGTCCAAAGTGATGTTGATGCAGTATCGAAGAGTTCGCATGATGGACTCCTGCAGTAAGCTGGTGAGTTTTGAACAAATGGTCTGCAGCAATAATCGCAGATTGAGTGGACAGTCGAACGCGTCGGAGACATCACGGCAGCCTAGGAAGCCTTTTTCCACTCCAGATAGAGGTAAGCAAGGTCATCGGCATCGTGCGAATCTTCACCCGCAGCGCGGGTATACTGTTCAAAGTCCTCGATATGCTTTTCATTGCGAGCCACAGCCAGAAGAGTACGCTCCAGCTCGCGGCGTGGCAAGACTTTGCCTGCTTCATTTCGATTTTCGATAAGGCCATCCGTATAGACAAAGATCTTGTCACCAGGCTGGAAATCAAGGCGGACGAGATCGGCTGATGGCACCTCCTCGGTTCCGAGCAGTGAGCCACGGGCCATAAGGATTTTTACCGAATCCTCGCGCACAAGATAAGGAAAGGGATGACCGTGATTCCGCACCACGTAGTAGCCCTTTTCCAGATCCATCCCGATAAGTGCCAGCGTCATGCCCTTATTCAAACGTTTGCTGATATCCATGACAGCATAGTGGATGGCCTGGGCTATGTAGTCGAGCTTCTCTTCAATGCTCAGATTTTTGCCCATCGACTCCAAAACGCTGAGCGCGCCGTGGATGGTGGCCCCGATGGAAACGGCCAGAAGCCCGGAACCAATCCCGTGACCCGTGACATCTCCGACGAGAACGATGCTGTGACGCGATTCCGAAAGATAGGTCAGCGACAGCCAGTCACCACCGAAACGCTCGGCTGGACGATAGAACGAGTGAACGCGCAGACCGGGAATCAACTGAGCCGATTGGTCAATGCGCTCGCGCAGTCCCTGGACGGCCAGCATGGATTCCTCAACTTCCTCACGCTGCATTTGCTCCTTCATCAGGCGGTGCGACGTCTGCTGATTGACATAGGACAGAAGATAGGACTCGATGCAGATGATGCCGAAGAAGCAAAAGGGCATGAGGGCCGGGACATTCAGCAGGTCAATGCCCGAGGCAAGATCGAACAGAGTTCCCGCCACGAGAAGGGCATAAATGCAGGTGAAAAGAAGGTTCTCACGTTTCGGAGTCAGGGCGAGGCGACTGGCGAAAATCACGATGTGGCCGATGAAGATCCAGCTGTAAACCTGAAAGACGAGCATGCTATAGAGGCTGAAGAAATTACCAATCCAGCAGCTTATGGCAAACGACAGCGTTATCCAGATCTTCTTCGCAGGATATTCTTTGGGGAACATCTCATAGGAAAAAGCATCGACAAATACAACAGAACCAAACCATGCGAGGGACTGCAGCATCCAAAACATATGGACATTCACAGCATGGAACTGGAAGAATACGCGGGAGATATGGAGCCCGGCGAAGATCAAAACCATCATACAGAATGCGACGAAGAGGAGTTGATTGCGTTCCTTGCGATTCAAAATCCAGAGCATGGCGTGGTAGAAGGCGACAATGACGATGGCACCCATCAGCCCGACCGCCATCAGCGCATCACGATAAGCGTGGCGTTCATACTCTGCCGCGGGTTCAAGAGTTATCTTGTGAATTCCCGGCCAAAGGGTATGACGGTTGGTCGTCACGACAATTCTTAAAGTGATGGGTTCCTGGGACGCTTTGAGTACGATGGGCTTGCCTGGGATGATAAGATCAGTCAGGCGATCCGGTTGCTCCGGATTCCCGAAGCGGAAGATCTCCTGCTCATTGCGAAAGACCTGATAGACTATCGTGTTCTGCGTATGCTTGGGATTGATGAGTAGAGCCAGATCATCTGAACCATTCGAGGCGGGAATGACGAGTTCATACTGGCCCCGATTCAGATTTTTTAAAGCGGGATCCTGAGTCCAGATGTGGGGGAGGCTCACGTCCTTGGATTTGCCATCTTGAATGAATGTCACCTGAAAGGGCATAGCCGCTGCCAGATTCGACAAAAACAAAAAGATTATGCTTAAGATCAATCTCATTCGATAGCTATCCCATTCACTTGACCCTTCCTCTATCGGCAGAGCCTTGCGAATATTTCAGTTCAAGCCATGAAATTTTTTATGAAAAAAGAGTACGAAGCCGGGCACCCATCCGTTCGAATGAGTGCCGGTAACACCCAAATTTCCCGGAAGATTCGTACATTCTTACAGGGAACAGTAAGAATTAGGTTCTTTCAACCTGCTTAAAAATGAGGCAAAAAAGCCAGACTTGGGAAGAATTGTCGTCTGATCAAAGTCCCCAGCGCTTTAAAACCAACTCAAGCTCGGCGGGCTCACGGAAGTATTCCATGCCCTCCTTGCGATCTGTCGACTTTTGCTCCGGCGGTATGCGAATCAAAATGCCGGTAATTTGCGCAGGAAAACGTCGACGCAGACTGTCATAGACTTCAGGATCTTTTTCGCCGGAATCCCCGATCAGAAGAAACTTCCTTTTGGGAAATCGCTCCATCAGCTCTGCAATGGTCGATGTCTTATAAGCGAGCGAATCCTTCCAAAGAAAGTCGACTGTGCTGGAATCCTTCCAGCGCAGCTTCCGTAATGATACGGTTCCGTGCGGAAAATTCTTTTGAATGAATGCGCTTAAATCCGGATAGAGCTGCCAGGGCGAAGCGGAAACGTAATGAAATACCGCACGCCTGGCTGCGAGTCGCGCATAGAGTCCCGGCATGCCGGGGACCGGCTGATATTCCTTGATGAGGGAGTTCGTCACCAAAGCCTTACGATTCAAAACCTGCGTGATCTTGATCGTATCATCAATATCCGAAACAACCGACAGACCCTCTGGGGAAATCCAAATCGGCGTCTGCCGGCCGCCCTGCTGCCAGGTCAAAGGCAAGGCCCCGGTTTCCAATTGAGCCTTTTCCGAAGCGGGCAGAGTGAGATTCCACTCCGCTGTTATATGCCCATCCGCGCCGCTGGGTCCTGGATTGATGGATCGCATCCCAAGCAGAAAAGCCGGAGATTTATACTCCTTGTTATCCGCTGTAAAACCATGGAGACGACGCTCCAGAGTCTTTTGCTCGGATGGAAATTCAGGCGCCGGAAAAAAACCCTGTACCGACTTCACCAGCGATTTACGCCAGAGCGAATCCTTTTCGGGTTCAAATATCCAGGCCCGAAAACTCAGATGCACTAGCCCGTCCCGGCCTTCATAGGCAAAGGATGGAAAGACGACGAGTTCCTCATCCTTTTGCAAGGTCTGACAGCCGCCGTTCCCAGGCAGGACAGTCAGGAATAAAGCCGCCCCGGCGCACATTCGAACGAAGGAATTCATCGGCATTCATCCCATCACATGAATTGGGTTAAACTCACCGCCAGCTGCGCTCCCACGCGCGCATTATTCTTCACCAGGGCGATGTTTGATTTTAGACTGCGACCCTGGGTTCGCTCGACGATATTTTTCAAAAGAAAAGGAGTCACAGCCTTGCCCTGAATGCCCTGGGTTTGAGCGTCGCGCAAAGCCTCTTCAATCGTTCGCATGATTTCGATCGCAGGAATCTCGTGTTCGAGGGGAATGGGATTGGCGACGACCACGCCGCCCCTCAGACCCAATTCATATTTGGTCTTGATGATCGCGGCCAGCTTCGAAAGTTCATCAACCCTTTGCAGGACAGGGCATCCACTCGAACGGGTGAAAAACGCGGGGAATTCATCCGTTTGATATCCGATCACGGGAACACCCGAGGTCTCAAGAACTTCAAGCGTCTTGGGAATATCCAGGATCGACTTCACACCCGCACAGACCACAGCCACATCCGTCTGGGCCAGCTCGGTCAGATCCGCGGAAATATCCCAGGACTCACTGACTCCGCGGTGAACGCCTCCAAGACCGCCGGTGACGAAAACCTGGATGCCGGCCCACTGCGCCGCGATCATGGTGCCCGCGACTGTGGTGGCCCCGTCCATTTTCTGAGCAATCAAAAGCGGAAAGTCCCGACGCGAAACTTTTTCCACCGAACGATTCTGACCGAAACTTTCCAGTTCCTGATCGGTCAGACCAATCTTCACCCGACCTTTGATAATCCCGATCGTGGCCGGCACCGCGCCCTCTGATCGGATGATCGCTTCCACTTCACGCGCCGTCGCCACATTCTGCGGATAAGGCATCCCGTGGGCGATGATGGTCGACTCCAGAGCGACGACCGCACGGCCCTCCGCTTTGGCCTGGGCAACTTCAGGATGTATGTCAAGATATGGGTGCATGCCAAGGGTCCTTTCCTTCGTTCGAATGACCGGGTGACAAGACCCTTTTTTGCGGCGCAAGTCAACAGTTCTGGCGGCTGCGCCCTGGACTTTCCGGGGGGCCTTAGGTACCCTCGGGGCCTCGGTAAAATCGTTAGGATAAGGGGCGCCAATATGGAAGAAAAGCTCAAGACCACACCTTTATATGCCATCCATAAAAAGCTGAAAGCGAAGACAGCGGGATTCGGCGGCTGGGATATGCCCATCAGTTACGAAGGCGTCCTCGCGGAACATAAAACCGTGCGGGAAGGCTGCGGGATTTTCGATGTCTCGCACATGGGCGAGATTTTCGTATCCGGCCCCGATGCTCTGAAATTTCTGCAGTTTCACACAGTGAATGATGTGAGCCGCCTGGGCATCGGCAACGGTCAATACAGTGCGCTGCCGACGCCGGACGCGGGTTTTGTGGATGACCTTATTATCTACAGATTGGCTGAAGACACCTATCTGCTCTGCGTCAACGCCTCGAACGCGGACAAGGACTATCAGTGGCTGGTCGAGCACAAGGCCGGCTATAACGTGAAGCTCGACAATCAGTCACCCGACTGGGCTCAGATCGCGATTCAAGGGCCAAAAAGCCTGGAAAGCCTGAAGGCGCTTTTGAATGCGGATGATCAGAAGAAAGTGGAAACGCTGAAATACACCGATATCATGCCCACAGACTTCTTCGGCAAGAAGGGTTACACGGCGCGCACCGGTTATACCGGCGAATGGGGTTACGAAATCTATCTGCCCAACGCTGTGGCTGAGCAGGCGTTCACGACCCTTTTGGAAAAAACACCGGCCAAGCCCATTGGCCTGGGCGCTCGGGATACGCTGCGTTTGGAAGCCTGCTATCTGCTTTACGGCAACGATATGGATGAAACCGTAACGCCGATCGAAGCGGGCATCGGCTGGGCTGTGCGCTTTGAAAAAGGTGATTTCCTGGGCAAGGAAAAAATGGAAGCCCAGAAGGCTGGTAAAATTCCCGCCCGTAAAATGGTGGCGTTCCAGCTGGAAGAGCAGGGGATTCCCCGCCACGGCATGGATATTTATAAGGGCGATCGCAAGATCGGTGTGGTCACCAGCGGATCCTTCCTTCCCACGCTTGAATTTTCGGGCGGCATGGCGCTGATTGAAAAGGATGGCGGCCAGGTGGGTGATACCTTTGAAGTTGATGTGCGCGGCAAAAGAAAAGTTGCGAAGATCGTAAAAAGACCCCTATATTCGGCACAGGTTAAGTGATCGCCTGAGCCGTATTTTCATGCTTGAAAGAGGTAAACAATGTCATTTCCTAAGGACCTTAAATACACCCGTGAACATGAGTGGATCCGCCTTGAAAACGGCAAAGCAACCATCGGTGTGACAGGCTACGCCCTGGAGCAGCTCGGCGACGTGGTTCACCTGGAACTGCCTAAAGTTGGCGAAAATTTCAAAGCCGGCGCGACCTTTGGCACCATCGAGTCGACCAAGACCGTGTCCGACCTCTATATGCCCATCACTGGCAAAGTTACTCAGGTGAATACGGCTGCCACCAAGAACCTTGAAGGCCTGGCTGAAGATCCATATAAAAACGGCTGGCTGGTTCAGGTGGAATACGCGAAGGAAGATGGCGAGTTGATCTCGGCTTCTGAATACGAAAAGTATATCGCAGACGAAGAGTAAGCCTGAGGCCGCAGCCAAACTGATCAGGAAGGCTGCGGTCATGCCTCACTTCATTTCTTCGGCGGTCCTTTTTGCGCATCTTCCGCCTTCACGCCTTCCGTCCAGATTCTGATTTTCACCTCGTCACCCACCGCCGGGCCGATATCGACTTTATCATTATAGTTGATGCCGAAGTCCTTTCGATTGATGGTCGCCGAAGCCTGCAGCGCTGCTCTCTGCTGACCCCAGGGATCTTTGACTGATCCCGTGTATTTGCCATCGAAGGTCACATCCTTGGTTACGCCTTTGATGGTCAAGGCCGCCACCATTTTAAAGGCCTCGGGGGTTCCTGTTATGGATTTGCTGACAAGTTTCATCTCGGGGAATTTCTCGACTTCAAAAAAATCCTTGGAACGAAGGTGTTCGTCACGTTTCGCGACGCCGGTGTCGATGGATTTCACCGGAATGGTGGCCGAGACTTTCGTATTCGTAAAGGGCTCGGCCAGTGTGAATTCACCTTTCACATCATTGAATCGACCCTCGACTTCCGAAACAACGAAGTGAGGGATCACGAAGGAAACGCGGGTGTGCGCGGGGTCCACGTCGTAGCGGCCTTTGACAAAATCCGTAGCGGCCATGAGATTAAGGGGGATAAAAAGAAGCAGGGGGGTGATTCCGCGGGTCAAGGCCTGCGCAAGCGTTTTCATAGGTCCTCCATGATCGAATGAAAATTATCTGATCAATCTAAATCATGAAGGCGAAAACCAGAACTGAATGGATCACCCATGTCGCATTAATTCATATAGGAATGAGCCCCGCAGCCGAAGTCTTTGCATTCCGATGATGAGGTGTTGATTCATGAGGATGCCTCGGTTGGCAGCTCAGGCAACGGTGGCCATGGCGCGGATTCTGCGAACTTTCCCATGGTAGACGCTGCCCAAGGGAAGCGTAAGCTTATCGGAAAACGCAGCTACGAGATCTTTTATCGACAGGATAAGCATTCCTGACAGGACGATCGACATGACGAGCGTGGAAAGTGCGGCTGCGATGAGGATAAGGGCTGACATTGTATTACTCCGGTTCTCCCTTGAATGGATGGAACGAAATGTTCCTGCGAGCCCCTGATTGCAGCGCTCATGCCAATCCACAATGCCCTAATATGTTTGGATTTTTTTCTCTTAGACCCTGAAATTGTCCCAAAAGCGGACGCAATCTGTCCGGGAAGGGCAGGCTTTCCATGCCGCAGCGATCGAATATTTTTACGCGCTCACCATACGGATGACTTCCATCTCCTCTAACATGCGGCTCGTCCCACGCAGCGTGGCTCCTGCCGAATCCTTGGCGATTTTTACAGGTACGCCGCAAGACGCTTCCATCAAACTGGCGAGATTTTGCAAAAGGGCTGATCCGCCGGTCAGGATAATGCCCCGGTCGATCAGATCGCCCGACAGCACAGGGGGCGTATTTTCCAGCATCTGCCGTACCGTTCGAATAATGGCACTGACGGGACCGAGGATGGCGTCCTTGACTTGCCGGGAACTGATCTGCCTCGTCTGCGGGAGATAGGAATGAACATCAATACCTTTCACGGTGACGCTTTGTTCGAACTGCCCATAGACATCACAAAGACCAGGCTTGAGTTCTTCAACCGTTCGTTCGCCGACGATCAGGTTGCAGTGATTGCGGAAATAATGGACCAGCGACTCCGTGATGGCATCACCACCAATGCGAATGGATTCGGAATGAACAATCCCGCCGAGGGAAATCACCACAGCTTCCGTTATACCGCTTCCGATATCGACAACCATATTGGCAATGCTCTCGGAAATGTCGAGATCCGCACCGATCGCAGCGGCCAGAGGTTCCTCGACGATGGTCACCGAAGGGCTTTCCAGGATGCTGGTGGCATCTATAACAGCTCTTCGCTCCACATCCGAAATGGAGTAGGGAGCGCCGATCAAAACTCTTGGCCTCTTCAAAAAGCGATGGATACGGGTGCGCTTTGCGATTTCATTCAGCATGGCTTTGGTGGCTTCCAGCTGATCAATCACACCGCCTTGGAGCGGTTTGATCGTCTCCACGCCCTGCGGTTCCTTGCCCATGATTTGGAAGGCCTCGTTGCCTATCGCTAGAATGGACTTTTTGTAGCCGATATCACGCAGGCTGATGACAGAGGGCTCCTTATAAACCAGTCCTTCCCCCCTGATATAAACTGAGGTATGCGACGTTCCAAGATCGATGGCGACGTCGATCGAACTGAGATTCCGGAAAAATTTTCTGATCACAAAAGCCCCCTTTCAGTTCAAAGATGCCAGTCTCCACTGGCTTCCGGCTGGTACGAAATCGAATCAATCACGAGTGCCCGCATCTGGCCATCGCGTGCCTGCCAGCTGATGGTCTGACCCACGCGCGCACCCAAAAGCGCCATTCCAAGTGGAGCGAGGATTGAGATGCGGCCCTGATCAATATCCGCTTCCCTGGGAAAAACCAGGGTGAAGTTACTGTCTCCGCAGCGAATGATGGAATTCATGGTCACGAGGTCAGGTGGCGCCTCGTCCTGCATGATAATTTCCGCTTTTTCGATCTTCTCTTCCCACATCTCGACGATGGAAATGTCCCGGCAGTCGCCGCGAAGGAAGCTTAAGACTCTTTTCAAATCCTGATCGGTGATCATTTCAATCCGCTGTTCCGTTTTTATGTCCTGAAACTGAGTGACTGTTTTCATAGTCAAAAACCTCCGATGAAAAAGACGCTATGCCCAAGCTCTCGCGCAAGCGCTTCAGCTCGCCGTCAGTCGAGCGCCGGGAAATCAAGTCAGCCGTGATCTCACGGCAGTGACTTAAACCCATGGCGCCCAGGATCTGAGCGACGGATTCCACAGTCTTACGATGATAATTGGCCACGCGTTTGGATTTTTCCGTGGTCACCAGCCCCGCCACGAGGTGGGGATTCTGAGTGGCGATACCCGTGGGACAATGATCGGAATCGCACTTCAAAGCTTGAATACAGCCCAAAGCCAACATCATGCCGCGAGCCGAGGCGCAGATATCTGCCCCAAGAGCCATCGCTCGCACAATATCAAAGCCACTGATGATCTTGCCGCTGCAGATGATGCGGATATGAGACCGCAGCTGATGCCGGATCAGACTGTTGTGAACCAGAACCAGGGACTCGGTTAAGGGCAAACCCATGTGATTGGTGAATTCCAATGGAGCCGCTCCGGTCCCGCCCTCGGCACCGTCGACGCTGATGAAGTCGGGCATGATCCCGCTTCGCACTATTTCAAGGCAGAGCTCTTCTATATCTTCGGGACGACCCACGCAAAGCTTGATGCCTACGGGTTTTCCATCGCTTAACGTGCGTAAACGCTCGATAAAAGCCAAAAGCCCGCGAACTGAATCAAAAACCTGATGACGGGGAGGCGACGCTATATCCATGCCGGGCAGAACACCGCGAACCTGGGCGATTTCATCGTTCACCTTGCGGCCGGGCAAAAGACCGCCAGCCCCTGGTTTCGCGCCTTGAGAGAGCTTGATCTCGATCATTTTGATTTGGGGTCGGGCCGCGGTAATTTTGAAATTATTCTCGTCAAATTCGCCCGAAACCTTGCGGCATCCAAAGTAACCTGTTCCAATTTGCCAAATCAAATCCCCACCGTGCTTCAAATGATACTCACTGATGCCACCTTCCCCGGAATTGTGCGCGAACTGGCCCATGGCCGCGCCCGCATTCAAGGACTCGACCGCACGACTGCTCAGAGCGCCGAAGCTCATGGCAGAAATGTGAAAGATGCTGGCGTCATAGGGCTGGCGACAGGCCGGGCCACCGACGGTCACACGCAGAGCCCGGGCATTCACCTGGGTGGGGAACAGCGCATGATGCAGACATTCGAAACCTGGCGCATACATGTCGTGACGCGAGCCAAAAGGGACTGTATCACGCTGGCTTTTCGCGCGACGATAGACGAGGGAGCGCTTTTCACGATTGATCGGCGTTCCGTCAATGTCTGATTCGATAAAATACTGATTAATTTCAGGTCTTATGGATTCCAAAAGGTATCGGAAATGACCCACGACCGGAAAGTTTCTTCGAATGGTATGACGCGTCTGACCGAGGTCGTAAACGGCCACGATCAGAATGAAAAACAAAGGCAGGAAAGCCCACCATATTGCGGAAAAAGCTATCGCCACTGTGATGGAGACCACAGCAAACGCAATAACCCAACGCACCTGAAGACGCATGGATGCTCCGTTCAGCCAAAGGAGTGTATTTATTTTTAAAAATGGAGTTTTGCTGGGCCCCCAGGGTGCCTGGAGATTTCCTGGCTGGAAAATCCGTGCATCCTGGGCTTAAGAGCGTGTCGGGACGGTAAGCCGACCAATACACGTCAGCGAGCCATTGGAGAAAAGAACACGCACGCAAGCCATCCGAGAAATTCCC
>NZ_DASTAT010000008.1 GCF_035712445.1 Oligoflexus sp.
AGTTTTTAAAGCTCGAACCGATTGCCGTCACGACAGATGATAATCTTATTCATGGGTGCTGGACCTTTCTTGTCGGGCCGCACGATGCGATTTATTGCATGGGTTCATACATAAACGAGATTTCACAACTCGTCGATAAAAAATGGGTTCGGCTTCCTAATGCTGTTGATCCGACTGAAAGTACAAAATCGTTGGCATTGGAATGGCGAATTCTAAGTAATGGATGGGTTGCAGGCGTATCCACTACCGACCTGTTCCTTTGGAACGGCATCTCATGGACACGAACGACTCTGAACGTCACGGATGAATTCTCGGGATCTCCTGATCTTATCGAGGATTTTAAAGGAGACCTGTGGATTTACGGAAGGTCAAAACAGGCTGAGGCATATGGATTGTATAAGATCGCTGGCGACGCGGTCATATCGTTTCCAGCACCTTCATGGCTGACTCATATTTTTATCCAGATCTCGCATCCGAAATCGTTCGATGGTCTGAATTACTTTCATGCGGGTGCCTATACATTCAATTTCATGACAGAAACATGGGAGCCGAGCCGCTTTCCTGTGCAGGACTCTGGCGAGAATGATAGCCTGCATCCCATGATGAACGATTCAAACAATACTTTTACACTACTTGGTAACAAGGGATTTTTCGAGAGCAACAACGATCTATTGTACTGGCCGATTAAAAGCTTAGGGCATGACGCGCGATCTCAAGGGCAAAGCATCGAACGCGCAGACAAGCTCCTATATTTCATCGACAACTCTAGACCCAATAATTTGAGTCGATTGGTCCGCATCAAGACAAGTTTTGTCTCGTCCTTTGATTCCAGCATGACCGGATCTGCTGATAGCCACGCTACCGGAAGCTGGAACACCACGGACGGACATACGATTGTAACCTTTTATGATGGAACTCAGCTTGAAATCTCAGCCGATCGAATCGAGAAGAAGAAAACCCCAGAAAACTTCCGGGATGCTCTCCAGGTCTTCGCATTGAAATCCGGAGGATACTGTATTTCGCGCGTTAATGGTTATTGGCTCTACGAACCTGAATCGAACAAATACGAAAATTTCGCTCTCGATGATGGCGGACGAGGAAGCCTGCACCAATGCACAGAAGACAGTTCAGGACGTCTTTGGTGGTTTCATTTTTTTGAAAATACGCTTCACGTTTATGATGGCGTAAGGCCGAAGTCTGTGCCTATTCTTCTCAAGGATGGCGAGACCATTAAGGCGATTAAGGCTTTGGCTGGCTATTCCAATCTCCTGATTGCAACAAGCCAACGTTTGGTCCTTTTGGACTCTGATGATCAAATCCAGAGAGTCATCACTTTAAATGAGATCGCAAGTGATGGACAGATTACCGCTCTAGAGAATGCAGTCATGTTGAATAATCAGGAAGTACTTGTTCAGGCTGAAAATCCAGGCAAGCTCAAGATCTTTTTTACCATAGATCTGTTAACAGGTGTTTCTACACCAGAAACCGAATTCAAGAGGATCGTTGGTGACTTTGGGTTGATTCGGTCCGCTCAATGGAACGATACGACTTTCGTTCTTATGGGCGGCCCCAAAGCAGTTTTTATGCAAAGAATTAACCGCAAATGGAAAGAGTTAGGAAACAACATATTCGACTACCAGCACGTCATGATTAACAAGGCCGCCAAACCCTGGTGGTTTACGGTCGACACATCCGGTCGCCTATGGTTCATAGCCTCGCCTTCTCCCTACACCTTCGGTCGCGTCGACCCAGACCTCGCCCCTTAACAGAGCACCCCATCCAAAACAAAAGTCCCGAACCTCCCCCGAGGTTCGGCCATCTCCCTCAGCACGCGCGCCAGCGCCTGATCTTTCTCTTCCCACTCAAGCATCTCAACCACCAACACACTCGCCGTCAGATTCCGTCCGCCCTGATTCCACACTTCCATAAGCCCATGCCCGAAAACCTCGAACCGCTCCAGCCTTCCGCGCGCATACTCCATTTTCCCTGCAGTATCCAGTCCACGCATGAGTTCCCGCACTGCACCGGCATCCTCCCCCGCTCCACAAAAATAAACCAAACCACCCTCATCAAACCGCGTCAGCGCATCCGTCAAATCATTTCGCAGATTCCCCGTCACCGCGGGAGGCATTTCCAAATAAGACCGATAAGCCCGCTCATGCAGCGCAAACTTGGAACGAGGAAAACGGAGCCACACCAGGGAATTAAAATAATCATGCAGGTTCCTCTCCCGCATCGGGATCTGATGATCTTCAAGGATGGAAGCTTCATACCGCCGCAGAGTAGGCCGCCCGGCCTCGCGTTTTTGCTTCGTGAGATTCCGCTTCCGCCTTTGTCCGATCTTGATTTCCGGGAACAGACGTAAAGCATGGGGCAGTGTTTGAAAGACAGGATGCTCATCAAATTTTTTCTGCCAGAACGGAACATCCGGCCAATCATTCTCGGTGAGGATCTCGGGAACGCGGTCCCAAAGACCTTGAAGACGCGGATGCTCGGCCATGAGCCGCAGGCTTTGCAGTGGATATTTCAAACTGGCTCACTCCATCAGCGGAAAGCCCAGACTTAACATAAAAGAAGCCCGCGGTTCAAAAGAATCCGCGGGCTTTTTTGTGTTGGAATGTCATCTCGTCTCTTTTGCCCCAGGCCTGCCGCTGCTTGCTCAGCCGCAGGAACGAGCGCTTCATTCATTATGGTTATAATCCCGCCCCAGCCCCGGGCGCGAGGTTAAAAGAACAATGTGTTCTGTGAAGCCTATTACGAGTGAACATGTTGATTCGCATGACGATATTCACTTATGACGCGGAAAAAAGTCAGAAGGTTATCCACAGGCCCGGTGGAAAACTCCCCAAAGCTCAAGCGGAAGTCGGCTCCCAGCAAGGCTTTGTCCGATATGCTCATTTTTTGTGCAGACAGGCTCTTCCTGCCGTCCACGGCTGCTTTTCTGACACAAACGAGGAATTCCTAATGACAGACCGCTCGGGGTTGGATAGGAAAGAATCCTTATGCTCGACAGGATGATGCAACATGGATGGTTTTCAACAGCGCTTTAATGGAATCGCTCGCCTTTATGGCGAAGCTGCACTCGAACGCTTTCGTACAGCCCACGTGGCAGTCATTGGTGTGGGCGGCGTCGGTTCATGGACCGCCGAAGCCTTGGCGCGCAGCGGTGTGGGCCGGCTGACTCTGATCGATCTGGATGAAATTTGCGTCAGCAACAGCAATCGTCAGCTGCATACGCTCACAGAAACCATAGGCCAAAGCAAGGTCAAGGTCATGGCCGATCGTTTGCGCGCGATCAATCCTGAATTAAGGGTCGATGCCGTGGAAGATTTTTTCACGAGCAGCACAGCCGCGCAACATCTCGCTGACGGCTTTGATGGCCTGGTCGATGCCATTGATAGCCTGAAAAACAAGTGTCTTTTGATCGCTCGCTGCCAGGAGCTGCGCATTCCCCTCGTCACAGTCGGCGGTGCAGGCGGACGACGCAATCCAGCCAAGGTGCAAATCGCCGATTTATCCCAGACGAGCAGCGATGGACTTCTTCGCCAGGTTCGGCGTGAACTGAGACACAGCTACGCTTTTCCCAAAGAGGGACTCTTTCATATTCCAGCCGTCTTCAGCACCGAGGCTCCCGTATTTCCAACTCCCGAAGGCGGCGTTTGCGATAAACCCCAGGCCGGACAAGGCGGCAAAGGCGGATGCGAGCAGGGCTATGGGGCCGCGAGCTTCGTCACCGGCGCTTTTGGTTTTGCTGCGGCATCCGCCATGCTCGATGAACTTCTGCGCGACCCCAAAGCCTCATAACTTTGGCCCGCGACCTGCAGTATCCATGGGGGAAGGGCCCCGAACCCTTCTTTACAAAAGCTGTAAGAATCGAAAGATTCAGGAGTTTCGCGCAACGAGTTGAGCATCAATCGAAATCAGACAAGAGCCAAAACCTCTTTAAATTCAAAAAGCTGCCGCGAATAGAGCCGATAGTCCGAGGACGATGGCTTTCCATCGCTTTTCTGCTCGGCATTTTATCCAATGCTTTCAGTGATTTAGGCGACAAACTTCCCCCAACTCCGAATTCGAATCACGAACACTGATCACTCTCCCTTCCCTTCGAATCCATTAACTCACATGAATTTCAGAGCTTTTCCCTCATCCTGCGGCGGTCCTGTCCTTGCAAAATGGAAAGGGCATACACGAACGGTAGGAGGACTTACCATGAACCGTCCTTTCCAGGGCATGATCCTCACGATCTGCGGTCTCCTCGGCTTTTCCTGCGCCGAAGAAAAAAACCCTTATAAGAATCGCTATGAGACAACCGGCACAACAGGTGGAGCCAGCGCGGCCACCGGCACCGGCAATGCGTCTGTGGATAGCAGTGGCGCTCCCGTCGCCACCGCCAGCGAAGCCGAAACGAAAACGGCCGCCAACACCGAAGCCATTGCCAAGGAAAGTTTAAACGCGGTTCAGATGATCTGTGGCAATCAGCCGAGCCTTGCAAAATTTGCAGCCGAGATGGCTGTCCTTTGCGTCAACGGCCAACCCTCGCAAGCCTTCGCCAATGCTCTGGCGGCGCCTTATAAAGGCGGTGCCAATCCTCCTTTGGTCCTCGTGAAATCCGTGGATAACAACGGCATCAGCGAATTCATTCTGCTCGCCGTTCTTGAAGTTCCCAAACCCATCGCCGATGTCTTTGCCAAACGCGATCTGACTCATAAAGGGACGATGACCGAAGGCAATGCCACCGTCACTCAAACAGAACTCGCGGCCACTCCAGGCAACGGCGCCGAGCAGCTCGGCAGCTACGATGTGAAATTTGATCTGAACGTCCGCGTCGGCATCATCAATGTCGCCGATACCCGCATTCTGCAGCAGGATTTCGTGAGTCTGACGCCGGATAAATCCTTGATCGCTTCGATGAGCTATCTGAAAGCCGGCGCCGCCGACAACACCGATAACATCCTCGCCAACTCGGTTTCCTTCTGGATTGGCGACAAGAATACGACCAAGCTGATCTCGGTCAACCATCAGATGGTGGATAACCGGGGCCAGGCCGCGACCGCCGAGACCACAGTCACCTCGATCGGCCGCCGTACGATGACAGATACCTACACCATGTTCTCGCAGTGAAAAATAGAGGGGATCGTCCATGCGCAGGCTTAAGGCAAGCTTCACGAAAAAGGCCAGAGGTACACTGATAGGCTTGACGTTTGTTTGCAGCGCTCACAAAGCGCGCGCCAACGACATCTTCGATTATCAGGGCGCCTATACCCACGCGTCTGGTGGGGCCGGCGTGACCATGAGCCGCAGTGGAGAAGCGATCCTCCATAATCCAGCCAATCTTTGGGCCAGCCCGACGAGCGACGCCTATGTGGATTTCGCTCCAACCAACCTGAAATATCAGGTCACGACGCCCAGCCCGAATATCAAACCAGGAACGATCAACGTGCCTGTGCTGCCTCTGACCTCGGTGGGCGGCAGCGTAAAGGGCTACACCGGCCCCTTGAGCTTTGGCTATATGTTCGTCCCGACCGGCGTCGGCAGCACGGTGAAGGTCGAAGATTTTCCCATCGCTGTCAACGGCCAGTATCAGACCGCTACAATCAATTCGACTCAAAAAGGTTTTCGCTTCGGCATCGGCTCGGCTTATAAAGTCATGCCTAATCTTTGTCTCGGCTTCAGCATCATGAATAACTACAGCAGCAACAGCACCAAGATCAGCGTCGGTGGCCAGGATTTCCTGGAACTCGAGAATAAATCGAGTTCTTTGCACCTGGCTCTGGGCGTTCGCTATGAAATCGCCTCGATCGCGACGCTGGGTTTCATCTTCCGTCCTTCGACCGATATGCATTACACGCTGAAACTCAAGGCCCTGGGTTCGGACACCCAAAGTTTCTACCGCCGCGATTATCGCCCGACTCTCTATGGCGCCGGCGTTCACAGTAAACCCCTGGGACGCTTCGAGCCTTATCTGCAGTATTCCTACGAGCGCTGGACACCAGCCACCTTCTATGCCCAGGCCCCGACCCAGGCCGTCAGCGGGACCGCGCCTGTGGAATATCTGAATACCCACAGCTATGTGATAGGCTCGCGTTATGCGCTGCACGCCAGCCGCCATCTGTCCTTTGCCTATAGCCATTTTACCAAAAACAAAGGCTCGGGCATCATGGACCCATCGGGTCAGGTGGCCATGCAAGGCCGTGGTGCACAGGATTTTGAAGCCCTCGACCGCACGCATTTGACGGCAGGCCTTGAACTCAACACCAAGCCGGCCGACTGGTTGATCTATAGCAGCTATATCCACGGAACCGCCGAAAGCCCTGAAAATACCCCAAGCGCAGGGTTCTATGAGATGACCGCACTCATGGTCGGCCTCGGCTATGTGAGCAAATAGAGGTCTGTTTGGATCGACGGACTTGCAGGACGCGCGTAAAAAGTTCAGAATGAGTTGCTTCTTGCGGAAGGACCCGACATGACAGCTCATCGCCTCATTTGTGACATTCAGGGCTTGCAGCTCTTCCAATTGCCCGTTCTCACGGATAATTATATTTATATACTCCACGATAGACCCAGTCACCAAACGGTCGTGATTGATCCGGCCGAGGCCGAGCCCGTTATTGAATTTTTGGAAACTCGTGGCTGGACGGTCGATGCTATCTGGAATACGCATCATCATGGCGACCATGTGGGGGGCAATCGGATTCTGCAGGAAAAATACGCCTGCGCGATTTATGGCTCCGAATTTGATAAAGATCGCATCCCGGGCATCACCCAGACCGTCAAGGATCAGGATGAATTTTTACTCGGAACCTGGCGCGTCGATGTCATGGAGACTCCGGGTCACACGCTGGGACACTGTGTTTATCATATCCCCGCGGCTGATATTCTCTTCTGCGGTGATACGCTCTTCGCGCTCGGCTGCGGCCGTCTCTTCGAAGGCACGGCGGACCAAATGTGGAACAGCCTTGCGAAGATTCGTAGCCTGCCCGGAACAACCCGCGTCTGCTGCGCGCATGAATACACTCTGAGCAACGCCCGTTATGCACAGAGTCTCCCGTCCTATGCGCTCGGTCTTTTGAATTACATTGCCGAGCTTCAGTCTCTCCGCAGTCGTGGCGTTCCCACGGTCCCCACGCAGCTGGCGGCAGAAATTGCCTACAATCCCTTTCTGCAGGCGGATCAAACTCCGATGCGCGAGGCGATCGGCCTCGCATCAAACCCAGCCGCTCAGGTGTTCGCCTGGCTGCGTACCGGCAAGGATAGTTTCAAAGGCTGATAGGCCTTTGGTCCTTTCGAAAAAAAATCAGCCCTTCCCCTGTGCTTTTCCTTCAACTCTTTTTGGTTGCTTACAAACCAGTAAAGATCATTGCGTCTTGCGTCGAAACCTAAGAGCGGAATGGTCCCGAAGAACCTGGTTTTCGTGAGGCGTACTGTGAGCACATGGCCTTTCAAAAAAGTGAAGCTCCAAACTCCGGTGGAACGTTTGGTCTGCAGTGTTCCTTTGCCCCGTGGATGGCAAGGCGGCAGTCAAGGAACAGGGGAGCCCCGATGGGAAGCCGCCCTGATCCGCATGACGGAAAATTGGGATGCCGCGCGCTTCGAAAAGAAAATGCAGGCGGTGCTGGAACTCTTCCCGCTTCTGCGCGCTTCCTTAAGCCCGGAAGGCAAGGCCCTCGCGATTCGGGAAACCCAAAAAGTCCACTGGCGTCTGCTTGATCAGGCCGATCTCCTGGAGCAGGTGCTTCACAAAGGCTGGAATGAAGAGGTCAACGCGCTGATCCGCATCGATAGAGCACAGGGTCAACTGTGGGAAGCCCTGGTGGCCGTCACGGATGAAGGCGGATTTTTAGTCTGCCTCGCAGCGCATACATCCATCGCCGATGCCGGCATGCTGCATGCGGCGCTGGCTCATCTTGAATTGCAGTTTAAGATGCTGGCCCCCTCGCCCACGCAGCGCGAGATCATGGCTCGCGAACGACTCGATATTCTGCAAAAAACGGCCTGGGCCAATGCTCAGAAAATGTCCGAGTCCCATGCTCCTCAGCTGCCTCCGAGTCTTCCCAGGAAGGCCCATGAGCCTGGAAAAAGCGGCAGCTGCTCTTTCCGTCTGCCGGCTCACTCCTGGCAAAAAATGAGCGATCACGCCCGCAGTCTTGGTCTGCCTTCCTTTACGGTGGCGGCGATTTTGATGCGTGCGGCTTTGCAGAGACTCTTCCCCGACGATATAGGTCCCATTCTTTTCAAAAACAGCCTCCGCTTCCCCAAAACCCCGCATGTGACATCCAGCAGCGGTTGGGAGGCCCTTCAAGTCGCCTGCAGCCTAGACAATAATTTTACCGACTTCCTGCGCGCCGGTGAGCAGGCGGCTTGGGTGCCCATGCCGCATCCTTCCGATCAAAAATGGGCCGCTGGACTTTGGGTGGGTGTGGGGCTTTTGCCTGCATCCAGCGAAGCGCAGCAGCTCCGCATTCTGAGCAGTGATGCCGGTCCTACCGATCTTCTGTGGCTTTGCCCCGATGGAGATGGCGAAACGTTCCTGACCTGGAGCGATGGCGTCTGGGATTCTGAAGTTCCGCTCAGCCTCGCTGCGCTACTCAAAGAACTCGCGGAAATGTGGAGCGAGTCGGTGGAACAGCCGCTGAAGGCCTTGCCTACCGAACATATCATTCTGCCCCTTTGGCAAAGGTGGAACAGCACATACCAGGCCTGGCCTTTGGAACAAACCATTCCCCAGCTGCTTGCCCCTTCGCTGCAAAAAGCCGGCGACGCGATTGCGATTCGCAGCCGCTCGGGTGATCTTAGCTATCGACAGCTTGATATGCAGTCGAAACAGCTCGCGCTTTGGCTTCAAAGCCAAGGTCTTGGTCCCGGGGATCTGGTCGGAATCGCTCTTTCCCGCACGCCGGCGATGCTCGTGGCCCTGCTCGGAGTTCTGCGCGCCGGTGTCGGCTATGTGCCACTCGACCCAGAGTTTCCAGCCGATCGCCTGCAATTCATGATGAAAGACTCCAAAATCAAAGGAGCCTTCTGTGAAGAAAGCATGCGGCCTCTGATCGAGACCACCTGCAGCGCGTGGGTCTGGAATGAAGTGCAAAGAAAATTGCCGGAGCATATGGCTGATCAATGGCAGGACCCCGGTCATGATCCTTCGTCGATCGCCTATGTGATTTATACCTCAGGATCCACGGGACAGCCCAAAGGCGTGCTGCTCGGTCATCGTTCGGTCGTGAACTTCCTTCTCTCCATGCAGGAAGCTCCAGGGCTCAGCAGCTCGGACCACGTCCTGGCCGTCACGACTCTTTCGTTTGATATTGCCGTTCTGGAGCTCCTGCTCCCGCTCCTCTGCGGCGCGAGTCTCTATCTCGTCAGCGCCGAGGAAGGCAAGGACGGCAATCTTCTGAGGCACCTTGTGGAAGAGGAAGGCATCACCTGCATCCAGGCCACGCCTTCAAAACTCCGGCTCCTCTTGGACGCAGGCTGGAAAGGCTCGAAAATCCGCAAAGCTCTTTGTGGAGGGGAACCCTTCCCGCTCGATATCGCGCGACGCCTTCTGCCGATCGTGGACGAAGTCTGGAACATGTATGGTCCGACGGAAACCACAGTGTGGAGCACCATCCATCGCATTCAGAAAGCTGACGGCCTTATTCCGATCGGACGGCCGATCGCCAACACAGCCATTTATATTCTGGATGAAGAACTCGCGCCCGTCCTGCCTGGTGAGAAAGGTGAAATTTTCATCGGCGGTTCAGGCCTTTCTCTGGGCTATATGGGCCGTAACGATCTGACGGCCGAACGCTTTCAGATGATTCCGTCCGTCTCTGCTTTGGCCTATAAAACAGGGGATTCGGGCCGCTTCCTTTGGAACGGTGAGCTCGAAATCTTTGGCCGGCTCGATCATCAGGTGAAGCTGCGCGGCTATCGTCTGGAACTCGGTGAAGTCGAAGCCGTGATCGCCAGCATGCCGGGCGTCGAGCAGTGTCTCACAGCTGTGAAGGACTTTGGTCCGGATGATCCGCGGCTTGTGGCTTATGTGGTTGCAACGGCGGCCTTTGATGAACGGCAGATTCGTCAGCTGGTCAAGGATAAACTGCCGAACTATATGCTGCCGGCGCATTATGTTGTGCTAGCAAAGATGCCGCTTCTTCCGAATGGAAAAACGGATCGGAAGCAGCTGCCACATCCTTTGGAACAGCGCGACACGCAAAAGCCTGCAGCGCCCGAAGTGAAGGCCGCAGCCGAGCCAGCGCCTGTGGTCGCGACCCAGGCTCCCGAACCAACGCCCGTGGTGAAGAAAAATCCCGACTCACTTCCCACGCAGGCGACAGCCCCGATGCCCATCACACCCTCGCAGGCCCGGATGCTCTTCGTCGAGGATTTTTATCCCGACACGACCGTCCATAACCTTGTGAGCGCCTGGCAGATTCAGGGGGCCATGGATTTCCAGGCCTTCCGCCGCGCTATCGAAGCTTTGATCATTGAACAGGAAAGCCTGCGCATGGCAGCCGTTCCCACCGATGATGGCTATGCCCTTCAGCTCAGCCCGCCCTTTGCACCCGAACTCCGCATTCATGGACGGGAGAAACCCAATATGAGTCTGGACGAGGTCAAGGCCGCGATCATCGATCTTTCCCGCGAAAAACTCGATCCTACCCAGGTTCCGAATTTCCGCATGGGGCTTTTCCGTCTGAACACCGATTCGAGCGTGTTCTTCCTGATCACCCATCACATATTCTGGGATGGTTTTTCCTACGGAGTTCTTTGGAAGAGCATTCAGCGCCTTTACAAGGAAGTCCTGGTCTCCGGCCGCGCCACGCCGCAGATCCCGGCTTTCAATTTCTCGCACTATGCCCGTCAGCGCCAGGCGGAGCTTGAAGCACCGCATATCCGCGAGGAGATGCAGTACTGGATGAACGTCTATCAGGACATTCCTGAGCCGCTGGAACTGGCCTACGACTTCAGCCGCCCGGCTCAGCTGAATCACAAAGCCTCCACGGCCTGGATCCCTTGGGATCAGGCTCTGGATACCAAGCTTCAGCATATAGCCAAGACCCTGGGCTGCACGGTTTATCACGTGCTGCTCGCCGCCTACTACACCCTCCTCTATCGCGTGTCCGGACAGGGCGATCTTGTCATCGGAACTCCCGTGCATGGGCGCCAGCAGGTGGAAGTGTTCGAACTGCTCGGCAACTTTATCAATGTGGTGGCTCTGCGGCAGAAACTGGATCCTGCCATGAAGTTTGTGCAGCTGATCGAACGGGTCAAAGCCATGACTACCGAGGCCATGACGCACAGTGATCTGCCCTTTGAGAATATCATCGCGGCTTTGAAACTGACGCGCGATCCGGGCCGTACACCGCTTTATAACAGCATGTTCTTCTATCAGGATCAATCCCTGCAGCGTGTTCAGTTCGGTTCCACCATCGTGGAGCATATGCGTCTGCCCAACACCACGGTCGATACGGATTTGATTCTGTGGGTCGAGCGCCATGCGCAGACTACCTATGCAGGTTTCAATTTCCGCCTCGACCTTTGGGAGCAGGGCACGATGGAAAGCCTGGCGCTGAGTTTCCGTCAGCTCCTCGATGCCCTCCTGGCGAATCCCGAGCAGGATTTAACGCAGCCTCTTCTGGTCTCTCCAGCCCAGCAGGAGGATTTGATCCGTACCAGAAATCACAGCAGTCTGCCCTCGCCTTCGGAAAAGACGCTGCCGGAGATTCTGGAAAAAAGGGCCCGGATGTCTCCCGAGCAGGTTGTGGTCCGCGATCTGCATGGCGGAAGTCTGAACTGGGGTGAACTCGATAAACGCTCCCGGCAGCTGGCTCAGGTGCTCAGGCAAAAAGGTGTTCAGCCGGGCTCGGTCGTCGGCATCTGCCACAGCCGTAAACTCGATCTGATCGTCGGAATGCTGGCGACCCTGCGGGCCGGCGCCGCGTATCTGCCTTTGGATCCCAACTTCCCCGTCGATCGCCTGAATTATATGGTCGATGATGCGAAGACCAAACTGATTCTGACCGAATCGTCCTTGGTCGATCTTCTGCGCGCGACACCCGTGCCCTTCCTTTGCCTTGATAAGGATAAGACCAGCTGGAGCGCGCTCGATCCCGCTCTTGATCAAGGGCCGCTGCCGGCTCCAACCGATCTTGCGTATATCATCTATACCTCGGGCTCGACGGGCAAACCCAAGGGCGTTGAGATTCAGCATGGAGCCGTGGCCTGCTTTCTCCAGTCCTTCCATGCTGCCGTCGACATTCCCGAGGACCCAAAGACCCTGGCCATCACCACCATCTCGTTTGATATCTCGGTGCTCGAAATATTTGGAACTCTGGCCTGGGGTGGCTGCCTGACCCTTGTGGAACAGGATAAGGTCATGGATGGCCCGGCTTTGATCAAAGCCCTGGCCGATCATCGCATCAATCTTCTCCAGGCCACGCCCGCGACCTGGCGCCTTTTGCTGGAATCCCGTTGGTTTGGTCAAAAGGAACTCACTGCGCTCTGCGGTGGCGAGGCTCTGCCGCGTGATCTGGCTCGTGAACTCATTCCGCGCACCCGCGTGCTTTGGAATGTCTATGGGCCAACCGAAGCCACAGTATGGGCTACCGCATCACGCATCACCGATGCCGACGGGCCTATCACCATAGGCCGCGTGCTGCCGCAGTATGAAGCCTATATTCTGGACGATCAAAAACGTCCCTTGCCACCCGGCACGATCGGATCGCTTTACCTCGGTGGACCTGCTCTGGCGCGAGCCTATCGCAATCGTCCGGATCTGACCCAGGAAAAGTTTGTCGCACATCCCTTCCAGGCCAACGCTCGCGTCTATGATACCGGCGACCTCTGCCGCTATCGTGCCGACGGACAGATCGAATACATCAGCCGGAAGGATAACCAGATCAAGCTGCGCGGCTATCGCATCGAACTCGGTGAGATCGAGAACTCCATGACGAGCCTGCCTGAAATCAAGCAGGCCGTCGTCATCGTGCGTGAGGATCAACCCGGTGATCAACGCCTTGTCGCCTATGCAGTCCTGCAGAACGGCAAGGCCATGACGCTGCCTCTCCTTCTGCAGGCTTTGCGGCAGACTCTGCCGAACTACATGCTGCCGAATCATCTTGTGGTGCTGCCCCAGTTTCCTTTGACAGGCAGCGGTAAAATCGACAAAAAAGCCCTGCCGCCCCCTCGGGAGGAGAAAGAGCAGCCGGTCAGTGTCAAAGCCCATGCTGAAGCCGGTCTTCATCCGAGCGAAGAACGCATCGCTGCGATCTGGCGCGAGATGATAGGCATCAAAAAAGTTCGCCGTTCGGATAATTTCTTTGACCTTGGCGGCCATTCACTTTTGGCCTTGAAAGTTTTGCATCGCTGTCAGCAGGAACTGGGCGCAAGCTTCAAAGTTCGGGATCTTCTTCTGATGAATCTCGCTCAGCTCGCCTCGCAGTTGCCGGCTGAAGTTCCCGCAGCCAATCGTATCGGAGGAGAACGGTCATGACCGCCCTACGAAGTCACCCCCTCTTTCTGAATTCGATGGATCAGCAGATTTTCGCGCTGCATTATCCTGCAGAAAACCGTGCACAGGAAACCATCATCATCTGTCCACCCGCTCCGCAGGAAATCATGCGCTCCCAGGCAGCTCTGGGACAACTTGCGCGACGCCTTCAGGAAGACGGTTATCATGTGCTTCGCTTTGATTACAGCAGCACGGGTGATTCCGAGGGCAGCTCCGACTGCGTTTCGATGGACAGCTGGCTCCAGGACGTACTCAAAGTCTGCGTCTTTGCTGAGGAGCAATCTCCCGGCACGCGCATCTCGCTTCTGGGCCTGCGTCTGGGCGCAGCGTTGGCGATCCGCGCCAGTCAGCAGCGGAAGGTGCATCGCCTTGTCCTTTGGGATCCCATCGTCGATGGCATTCATTATCTGCGGGAAATGGAAGCCTCCCATGCGCGGATGTTTCAGCTGAATCCGATCGAGCCGCCCTTTCCTTCATGGCGCTATGGAAAGGAACAGTGCTGGGGCTTTCCATGGTCGGAATCCTGGCGTTCCCAAATCGCAGCCGTCAGTCCCGTTCTTCTGCTTCCAAAAGCCGATTCGCTGCATATCATACTGAGCGCCACGGATCCTGTGGTTCGCGACGCCAGCCAGAACTGGCAAAAGCAGGGTGTAACGATCGACCTGCAGCATGTCGGCGAGCCCATGTTTTGGGGTGATGAACGCTATATCAAGATTCGCGCCTTTCCTGCCGCTCATTTGCGGCGGATTCAGGCTCTCTGGGAGACAAACGAATGAGTAGAATCGCTCTGCGTTTTGGCAGACAAGAGCACCTGATCGGTGTCATCCATGAAGCGGAAAACCAGCCGCGTTCGGTGGGCGTTCTGCTCTGGAACACAGGCATATCCCATCGGATCGGCCCTTTCCGCGTTCATGTGGAACTGGCCGAAAAAATGGCTCAACTCGGCTTCACCGTCATTCGCTTTGACCTTTCGCGTCTTGGGGACAGCGATCTGGCTGAACACGACGCCTCGATCCAGGATATGTTCACGCGCGATATCCATGATGCCGCGCAGATATTGGAAGACCGCTACCAGATCAAGGACATGATCTCGATTGGAATCTGTTCAGGCGCGGTCGATGCCTGGTATCATGCGAGGCAGGATCCACGGATTCGCGGACTCGTGATGGTCGATAGCTTTGTCTATCCGACCTTCCGCCATGAGTTTCAATTTTTCCTGAAGCGGATCTTCAGTCCCAAACGCTGGAATCGCTATCTGACAAGGGCATTCCTGCCATGGGCGCAAACGAAGGCCCTGGCCCCGGCGAATGATTTCCTCGATCCCAATTATCCCACGCAGGCGGATGCGGCCACGGATACTCAAAAACTGGTGGACCGCGGCACGGAAATGCTCGTGATCTATACCGGAGGATTTCATCCCTGGTACAGCTATAAAAATCAGTTTGCTGCCATGCTTAAGGGCGTGAACTTCAAAAAGAAGCTTCAGCTGGAATTCTGGCCTGACGTTGATCATCTTTTTTCCCTGGTCGAGGATCGCAAGCGCTTCATGCGCCTTGTGCAGATCTGGATCCAGGAAAAATTCCTGCAACCGATCATGGCGCTCGACCAAAGCGAAGTGAAAGTCCAGCGAGATCCCGAGCTGGTGCCGATCCCCAGCACTGTCGAGTCGGAACCGACGGCTCAGCCTGAACCGCAGCCTCTTCTTCCCAGCCCCGAGCCGGTCATGGCTCAGCTTAACGCCGAAGACGAGGTCATGCAGACCCTTGTGCTCAAGACCATGAATGATCTTCTCTACCCAGCGTCCTTGCAGGTGGATGATAATTTCTTTGATTACGGTGGCAATTCCCTCCTCGCCATCAGAGTTTGCCAGGCCCTTGGCCAGGCTCTGGGTCGCCAGGTGCCGATTACTCTTCTCTATATGCATCTGCGTCCGCGCGAACTCGCCGAGGCTCTCATGATGCAGAAAAATGAGCTGCCGCCTGTGCAAGAGGAAGCTCCGCCTGCGTCCGAGCCCTTGGCCAAGGACTCGCCTGCCATCACGAGTGATGCCATTGCCGTGATCGGCTATGCGTGCAAAGTCCCCGGGGCCCGCAATGTTCAGGAATTCTGGTCGATGATTCGCGAAGGCCGCGAAGGGCTTACGCACTTCAAAGCGGACGAGCTGGATGCATCACTGCCCGAGTCTCTCATCAGCCATCGCAATTATGTGGCATCACGCGGCGTCATAGATGGGGATCGCTTCGATCATGAGTTCTTCAGCATGAATCGCCGGGAAGCGATCTTCATGGATCCCCAGCAGCGCGTTCTGATGGAAACGTGCTGGCAGGCTCTGGAAGATGCCGGCTGGGCCCACCGGCGGCAGACGGCCCGCATCGGAGTTTATGCGGGTGTCGGCAACACGAGCTATCAATCACGCAATCTCATGATGGGTCATGCCACGCCGCATTCCGAAGAGGAATTCTTCGCGCAGATGGGGAACGACAAGGACTATGTCGCGACCCATATCGCCTACTACCTGGATCTGAAGGGTCCGGCGGTTTCGGTGCACACCGCCTGCTCAACGTCTCTGGTCGCTGTGGTGGAAGGGATCAAAACTCTTCTGACCGATGAAGCCGATCTTGTGCTGGCCGGGGCAGCATCTGTGAATGCGCCCATGCACAGCGGCCATCTTTATCAGGAAGGCGGCATCTTCAGTCGGGATGGACATTGCCGGCCCTTTGCCGCCGACGCCACCGGGACCCTTTTCTCGGACGGCAGCGCGGTGGTCGTCCTGAAACGCCTGGATAAAGCCCTGGCCGATGGTGATCCCATCCGTGCCGTGATCCATGGCTGGGCTTTGAATAATGATGGTCGCAATAAAAGCAGCTTCGCGGCCCCCAGCGTCGAAGGCCAATCCCAGGCCATAGCCAAGGCTTACGAAAGATCGGGCTGGTCGCCTCGCACCGTCTCTTATATGGAATGTCACGGCACCGCCACACCCATTGGCGATCCCATCGAGATCGAGGGCCTGCGGAAAGTTTTCCAAGTTCACACGCAGGATCAGCATTTCTGTGCGCTCGGTTCGGTAAAAGCCAACATCGGCCATCTGACAGCCGCCGCCGGCACCATCGGTCTGATCAAGGCCGCGCTTGTGCTGGAAAAAGGTGAAATCCCTCCGGCGCTGCATGCCTATCCCTTGAATCCAGAACTCCGTTTGAATCAAAGTCCTTTCCATATTCCGAAGACCTTGCAGAGCTGGCCGCCGTCAGCACCGCGACGCGCGGGCGTCAGTTCCTTTGGAGTCGGCGGCACCAATTCCCATGTTCTTTTGGAAGCCGCACCGACTTCCCACGGGCAGGCGAAATCATTCGATGAACTCGATCCCTGGTTGACCCTCAGCTGGTCGGCGCGTGATCCTCAGACCGCACAAAGACTGCAGGAATCCCTGAGCGCATCGTGGAATGACGCCGCGGTCAGCGCCCATGACCTTTGCTATACGATGGGCCGTTTCCGCTCGCGTTTTCCTCACAGGCAAAGCGTGACAGGCCGTGGTCCTCAGGACTGGCAGCTGGCCCTGACGCGCCTTAAAAAGAACGCCCAGTATTATCCGGAGAAAGCCCTTCCGCTGGTGCTGATGTTCCCGGGTCAAGGCAGTCAGTATACGAACATGGGTCATGACCTGGCTCAGGCATGGCCGCGCTTCAGGCTTCATTATGAAAAAGCGCTGACCGCGTTTCAGCAGCGTTTTGATCTGGACCTGACTCTGGCTTTGGATGGCGTTGAATCCGAATGCGGGCCGCTTTTGAGTTCCACGCTTTACACCCAGCCCGCTCTTTTCTGTTTGGAATGGGCCTTGGCACAAAGCCTTCTGGAAAGCGGATTAAAACCTGCCGCCGTGATGGGCCACAGCATCGGCGAAATCGCAGCCGCGACCGTGGCTGGAGTTTTCCGCTTTGATGACGCTGTGCACCTTGTCTATCATCGCGCGCGGGTTATGCAGTCAGCGCGTCCAGGCACGATGCTGGCGGTCCGTGCGCCGCGGGAAAAACTCCAGGGTCTTCTGCCACAGAGCCTGAACCTTTGCGTGATCAACAGCAATGAAGCCTGCGTGGTCGGAGGCGAACGCGCCGACGTTGATGCCTTCATGCCGGTTCTCAAAGCCAAGGGCATAGCCTTCAAAGCCTTGGATACATCACACGCCTTTCATTCAGCCATGATGGATGAGGTCCTGGATGAATTCCGTAAAGCCATTCAGGATGTGCCCCGGCACAAGCCTTCCTTGCCGATTATTTCGACAGTCACAGCCCAGCGGCTTCGCGATGACGAAGCCCTGTCTCTGAAGTATTGGGTGGATCAGATTCGCCAGCCGGTCAACTTCATGGGCGCTGTTCAGTTCGCCTCCACGCTGCAGGATGCTCTTTTTGTAGAAGCCGGACCGCGGGATGCCCTGAGTCGCTTCGTTCAGCAAATCCTGCGGGAAGAGGGTCGCTGGCCCTCACTGGCCCTGCTCCCCAAAAGCGCGGCCAATGGAGGCGAGGATACCGCCTTCGCGGAAGGCATCAGCGAAATGTCCAACTACGGAGTCAACATCTTCGTGCCGCGCGAAGGTCGTGTGATTTCCGCGCCTGTGTATCCGTTCCAGGGCGAAAGACTGTGGGCGGAACCCAAAGCCATCGCGCCTCGCGAAGCCGCTCCGCTGCGTTCCATCAAACCCGAGCCCGGCATGAGCAGGGCTCCATCCGCGCCTTTCGCTTCCGATCATTGGCTGAAAAAACTCAGCGCATCCCTCGCTCAGATCAGTGGCCTTGAAGCCAGGGATCTGGCGTCGGAATCCTCGTGGGTGAGCCTTGGCCTCGATTCGCTTCTGCTCACTCAATGGTCGCTTAAAATGCAAAAAGAATGGGGCATCAACATGAATGTCAACATGCTGCAAAACGAGCTGCAAAATCTCCAGGCTTTGGCTGCGCACCTGCAAAGCCTTATACCGCAAGAGACTCCGGCAGTTGCCGCGACCCCGCCAATGCCGATGTCACCGCAAGTGAGCATGCCAGCTACGTTGGATGCCACAACCATTGGCAGCCTGCTGCAGCAGCAAATGACTCTGATGAATAAGCAAATCGAGCTGCTGACAGGACTTGTCGGGCATGTGAAAGACGCGCAAGGGAGCGTTCCGGCCGCGGCTCCCGCTAAAACATTGAGCACAATCGAATTCCCGGCAAAAGTCCAGGAAACTGCGCCTGAAGCGTTGGCTGGCTCGCCAATTCAAAAGCCTGTGAACGAACCATTGCCAGGATTTTTAAATCGACTCGTCCACGAAGGCGAAATTGAATTCGCAAACGATCACGGAGTGCTACGCATGCCGCGTTATCGGGGATCATTCCTCGCTCTTGACAGCGATGGCCAACCCGGCCTTTTTATTGAAAATCCCGATCAACTTGGAGAATACTGGCAGATAGCCGCAGAGTAATTCATGGACACGCATAAGCGAACGTGATTGGACAAAACTCTCAGTTTCCTTCATCATTCACCTGTGCTCGACAATGGAGCGAGTCTCCAGCGTCGGAAAGTCCCAGGGTTTGAAGATGATTCTGTTTTCTTCTCTTTCCAGGACTACTTTACGCTTGACCAGGTGGTGATCTCAGAGCAAAGATCACACGCATAAAGAAAGCGGTCCAAGACCCGCAAAGCGGCGACCCAGGCACACTTCGTCCCGTCCGCGGTGATCGGCCGGCCGCGTTTGGGGGTAAGGCATGAATCGTCAGCAAGAGTCAAAAAGTTGGTCGTCACAAGAACTCATTCCTGATTACGTCAAGAACCAGAAGTTGATTCAATGGGTCAAAGACGTTGCTGAGCTGTGCGAACCAGATCGGGTTCAGTGGTGCGACGGCTCTCAGGAAGAGTACGATCGACTCAATAAACAAATGGTCGCCAGTGGAACCTTGATTCCCCTCAATCCGGCCAAGCGTCCTAACAGTTTTCTGGCCCGTTCGGATGTTAGCGACGTGGCGCGCGTTGAGGATCGGACTTACATCTGTAGTCAGCGCAAGCAGGATGCAGGACCCACGAACAACTGGGCCGATCCCGCAGAAATGAAGCAGACTCTCCAAGGTCTTTTCCGCGGTTCGATGCGCGGCCGCACCATGTACGTAATTCCTTTTAGCATGGGTCCGCTCGGCTCGCCGATCGCACACATCGGCGTTGAGATTTCGGATTCCCCCTATGTCGTCGTGAACATGAGAATCATGACGCGCATGGGCCGCAAGGTTCTTGATGTCCTCGGTGACGGGGACTTTGTTCCCTGCCTGCACTCTGTCGGCGCACCTCTGGCTCCTGGACAAAAAGACGTTCCATGGCCCTGTAACCGCGAGCAGAAGTACATCGTGCACTTTCCTGAAGAGCGCACGATCTGGTCCTATGGTTCGGGTTACGGTGGCAACGCCCTTCTGGGTAAAAAATGTTTCGCACTGCGGATCGCCTCGGTCCTGGGCCGCGATCAGGGCTGGCTGGCTGAGCACATGCTGATCCTCGGCGTGGAATCGCCCCAGGGTGAAAAAACCTATGTAGCAGCCGCTTTCCCCAGTGCCTGCGGCAAGACCAACTTTGCGATGCTCGTGCCGCCTGCTGGCCTCGAAGGCTGGAAGGTCACGACCATCGGTGATGACATCGCGTGGATCAAACCTGGTGATGACGGTCGCCTCTATGCGATCAACCCCGAAGCTGGTTACTTCGGCGTGGCACCCGGTACGTCGAGCGCTTCGAACCCGAACGCGATTGCGACCATCAAGGAAAACGTGATCTTCACCAACGTGGCTCTTACGCCCGATGGTGACGTCTGGTGGGAAGACCTTACGGAAACCCCTCCCCCCAAACTCATCGACTGGCAGGGCAATGAATGGACGCCGGATTGCGGCCGCAAGGCAGCGCATCCCAACGCCCGCTTCACCGCCCCCGCTTATCAGTGTCCGTCGATTGACAAGAACTGGGATAACCCAGCCGGTGTTCCCATCAGCGCCATCGTCTTCGGTGGACGCCGGGCGACGACCGTGCCTTTGGTCGTGCAGTCGTTCAACTGGAACTTCGGTGTTTATACCGCCGCCACCATCGGCTCGGAAATGACCGCCGCCGCCTTCGGGAACATTGGTCAGGTTCGTCGTGACCCCATGGCCATGCTGCCCTTCTGCGGTTATCACATGGGTGACTATTTCAACCACTGGCTTGAAATGGGTCGCAAGATTTCCAACCCGCCTCGCATTTTCTGCGTGAACTGGTTCCGCAAAGACGAGAACGGCAAATTCATGTGGCCAGGTTTTGGCGACAACATGCGGGTTCTGAAGTGGGTTGTGGATCGCATCCATGGCCGCGCGTTCGGTGAAGAAAGTCCTCTCGGCTGGATGCCTCGCTACGAAGACATCGAGTGGAAGGGCATGAAAAACTTCACGCGTCAGGACTTCCGTCGTCTGATGACGATCGACCGCGAATCGTGGAAGAGCGAGATCCTCTCGCACGAGGAACTCTTCGAGAAACTTTACGACAAGCTACCTCGCGAATTCATGCTGATGCGTGAACTCCTGCTCTCAAGTCTCTGGCGTTCGCCAGTGAAATGGGAGATGGCGCAGGAACGTTATCTTGAGAATCAATAAGTAGCGAAGACCCGAGCAAGCCCCGCGCAAGCGGGGCGTTCTCACTAGAGCACCAAATTCGCAAATTTCCGCCGATACTGATGCGTCAGCTCATGATCGGGGCCGAGGACTTCAAACAAAGCCAGCATCGCCTGCCGCACCTTGCCTTCTCCATGGTTTTTATTCTTCGCAATGACCTGCAGAAAGCGATCCATCGCGTCCTGAAAACGATCCTCCAGGGTCAGCACCACACCCAGTCGATACAAGGCTTCCAGGTCCTGGGGATTGGCCTTCACCTTGGCCTCGCATTCCGCAACCGTCCCATATTCGGAAGCCGAGCTTGCATAGGCGATCATCTGCTGCAGGCTTTTCACTTCGCTGTCGGATTCCGGCAGAGTCTGGATCAGCTCGCGAGCTTTTTCAAAGTCATGGTGCTGAATGAAAGCCCGCACTAAAAGAAGCTTCGCGTCCTGGGCCCCGGGATCATCCGCCAGCACCCCTTCCAGAATGGAAATGGCTTCCTCCACCTGCCCGCCGCCGATCAGCTGCCGCGCCACATCCAAAGGCTGCTCCTCAGGATCATCGCAATAGCCATCTAAAAAGCGTCGCACTTCACCTTCCGGCTGCGCCCCCTGAAATTCCCCGACCAGATGTCCGTTCTTGAATAATTTACAGGCGGGGATTCCACGGATTCCGAATTGACGAGCCAGGTCCTGATTTTCATCCGTATTCACCTTGGCCAGAATAAAACGGCCGCCGTATTCCGCAGCCAGTTTTTCAAGCACGGGCGTCAAACTTTTGCAGGGTCCGCACCATTCCGCCCAGAAATCCACGAGCACAGGCACATCCTGCGATCGTCTCACCACTTCAGCGCCGAAATTTCTTAAGTTGACATCAATGACATTCGGTTTATTCATGAGCCCCTCCTCAGAGCCCTTCATGCTAGCATTTGGATTCATTTTTTGCCAACATGGACTCCGGGACTCTTTCCCGGGAAGGACAGGCAACATGAGCAAAGTGCTGGAGCAGCTGGTCAAGCTTTTGGATCTGCGCGCCATTGAAACCAACGTGTTCGTAGGCAATAGTCAGGATTTGGGATTCAAGAGCCTTTTCGGAGGCCAGGTTCTCGGCCAGGCTTTGGTGGCCGCAAGCCGCACCGTCGATGGCCAGCGCCCCATCCATTCCCTGCACGGTTACTTTCTGCGGGCGGGCAATCCGAATGAGCCCATCTATTACGAAGTCGATCTGATCCGCAGCGGAAAAAGTTTCTCGACCCGCCGCGTCGTCGCCAAACAGGGCGGGCTCGCCATCTTTAGCATGTCAGCCTCCTTTCAAACCCTGGAAACCGGCTTTGAACATCAGGTCGAAAAGCCTTCGGTACCAGGACCGGACGGGATCCTGAGCGAGCTGCAGCAGATTCTGAATGTGAAGGATAAAATTCCAGACGGCATTCGTGACAAGCTCACGGCCGATCGCCCCATCGAAATCCGCGTGGTCGATCCCGTCGATTACTTTGCTCCGCATAAACGTCCGCCTTTAAAATATTCCTGGTTCAAAGCCAGCGCAAAACTTCCCGATGATCATCTGATTCATACAGCCATGCTCGCCTATGCTTCGGACTTCGGCCTGGCGACGACTTCGCTGCTGCCGCATGGGGTGACCTTCTTCGATCATCGCGTGCAGGTGGCAAGCCTGGATCATGCGATGTGGTTTCATCGGCCCTTCCGTCTGGATGAGTGGCTGCTCTATGTCACCGACAGCCCGTCGGCCTCGGCCGGTCGCGGTTTCAATCGCGGGCAGATCTTCACCAAGGAAGGCATTCTTGTGGCTTCGATCGCGCAGGAGGGCCTGATTCGCCAGACGAAATCGCGTTCGGACCAGGATTCGATGAAGGGACTTGTCACCTGATCAGGCAGTGGCCGAATTCCAGGCAGGATTCGGCAGCTTTCCTTCCAGTAAGAATCAGCACTTGGAACTGGCATAAATCATGAAGAATACAGGGTACCCCATGCGACGGGAGCCATCATCATGTTATCCAGAAGCCATCTGCTGATAGCCGCGTTCAGTCTGATCTTTGCCGCTTGTCAAAAAGCCCCGAAAATGTCGGATAAAAGTCAGGAAGCCAATGGAGTCGGTCCAGGCGAGATCCCTGTGGGTTTGCCGCCGCTTTCCGTGGAATCTTTTCGGGCGAATCTCTACGAGCCCATTCTTCAGCCTTACTGCGAAGAATGCCATGCTCAGACATTTGTGGATTCCAATCTTGAGAATGCGCATACCCAATTCCTGGGTCGCGTGGCCTTCACGAAATTCACAGGCGTGGAACAAACGCCTGTGATTATAAAGATGAAGCAATCTCATAACTGTTGGGAAGGCGAGACGAAAAAATGTGTGGATACTCTGAGTCAGGCCATCGACCGCTGGCTCCTGGATCTGGATGCCGGCGGCTTCAAACCCTCGCCTCCCAGCTACCCTTACAAAACTCAGCCGGTACCTTTCTCTCTGGCCACGCCGACGGCCGTTGAGATTGATAGCACGCAATACGCGGGCGCAGGCGTGGAAACAGCCACAATCGCCGAGCCTTTTGCCAAGGGCACGGATGATATAGATGGCGCCATCCCATCCTATGCGATGGGCAAAGCCGGAACAGCACCGATCGCCGCCGTGGGCCAGGCTCAGGCTGCGCAGGCTGTCACCTTCAATGTGGATGTGAAAGCTCCAGGGACCTATCAGATATGGGCTCGCGTGAAGACGCCGAACGCCGCGAGCAATGGATTTTTCGCCCGCATCAATAACGCCAACGTCGTCTTCAATACACCCGTGACTGACGTCGCCTGGAAATGGGTGCAGCTGACCCGCAATCAAAATAACCAGGTGCAGCCCATCACCATTCAGGTGAACGCGCCCGCTGTGACGCCTGTGCCGATTCTCTTCCGCAACCCGGGAGCGAAGATCAATTATATAGCTCTGACTCAAAAGACCAACGGCTTTGACGGCGAGCAATTTTCCAATCAATTTTTCGACATTCCTGTGGACCTTCCCATACCGGGTGCAAAAATCATTGCAACCGTCTGGGAGAAAACGACCGAGGAAGGCAAGCGATCTTTGGGCGTGAAGGAACTCCGCATCGAATCCCCGAAACCCATTCGGGTCAAAACCATCTATCCCCTCATCAATGGGCTCTTCCATGCGAACCATGGAAGCTACACTCTGGTGGATACGATAGCCGGGGGATCGGCCGAGCGCCGGCAGCAGGTCATCAACACTGGTGGTTCCAATGCTTCGACCTGGCTTGCGGACATTAAAAAAGATGAGCTTTCATTCGCCTTTGAAGTGCTGGAAGAGATCCCCTGAGGGTTATCGAATCACGGCCCCAGGGAATTGATACACCGTATGGCACTGCTCGCACTGGAAGTAATTCGGCTGGGCATGGCTGGGCGCGATCACTCGCGCGGCATCCCCGGCATGACAGCCGCGACAGTCGGTCGGCAGACCTTGATAGACACCCTGATTATGGCAGGCCCTGCATTCGGTCACGCGATGCGCGCCGCGGAGCGGGAACCTTGTCAGGTTATGATCAAAGCGCGTCTGCTCCCAGAAATTCTGCGTGTGACAGTCCTGGCAAGGCATCAGCTGACCATTATGCGGATCATCCTCATGATGGCACTGGCTGCATTCCTGGCTGGAACCCTGCAGTATCCTCTCATTCACATGACAGGCCTTGCAGTCGAGCTGCAGATGCACGCCGGTCAGCAGGAAGTCCTTATGATACTCCGAGGCATTCTTCCAGCCGCTTTCGTTATGGCACTTCGTGCAGAGCGGACCGTTTGATCCCTTGTGAACATCCTTGTGACAGGTCTGGCAGTTGCGCTTCGGAATTTCGGGGAAGAGATATTTCCCTTTGAAATTCTTCGGCGGCGTCCTGAACTTCTCGTCAGTATCCTTGTGACATTCCGTACATTTCACCTGCTTATGCTTGCCCTTCAGTTCGAAGTCGGTTTCCTCGTGATCAAATTCCTTCAGCTTCGGAAACTTCTCGGTCGTATGGCAGACGCCGCAGGGCTTGTTGTAGAACTTCGAGTGGAACATATCCTTATGTTCATTTATGTGGCATTCCTCGCAGAACCCGCGGTTCGCCCCTTCGAACATGAACTTCCCGCCTTTGCGCGGCGGCTTGGTCGGCAGCGTAAGGTTGCTGGGCTTGTGGCATTCGCTGCACTGCTTGCCAATTTCCTCGTGCCGGCCGGTAAGTTTAAAACGTGTGATACTGTGATCAAACTCAGACAGTTTGGCAAAACTACTGGTAGTGTGACAGCTTGCGCAGGATTTTTTCTGGAATTCGCTGTGGAACTGCTCCTTGTGAACGGTCTGATGGCAGTTGACACAGTATTTTTCATCTTTGCTTTCATCAAAGTCAAACTTGTGAGCCGTCTTGGGTGGCTTGGTTGGGAGTTTGTCTTTGGTCGGGACATGACACTTCTCGCAGTTTTTCTCGATCTTCGAATGCTTCCCATCGATCTTGAAGTTGGTGATGTCATGCTGGAACGGAGTCCTCTGCGTGAAATTGGTCGTCGAGTGGCACTTGGCGCAGGACATATTGAAGAACTTCTCGTCAAACTGCTTCTTATGCACACTCGCGTGGCAGGTGACGCAGAAATCACGATCAGCATTCGGGAACTTGAAGACCTCGTTGCCGTCTTTGACATGACACTGCTTGCAGTTCGTCACCTTATGCTTGCCCGTCAGGGGGAAGCGCGTCTTATCATGGAACGAGCGATCGGATTGAATCTGACCCTGAAGACTCATGATCTTCCAGCCATCGGTCGTGTGGCACTTCTCGCAGGTTACGCCTTTGAACTTCTGATGAAAGGAAGCGGGATGCGGCGTCACGTGACAGGTCGCACAGCTCTTCTTCGGCAAATCGGGGAAGGCATAGCGTCGAAGATCGCCGTCCTTGCCCAGCACCTTATGCCCCTGCTCGCCTTTGAAGGTCTGCGGCGCTGTGGTCGGCCGGTGACATTCAAAGCACTTGTTTTCCTTGTGCTTGCCGGTTACGGGGAAGATGGTCTGGGTATTGTGATCAAAGCGCAGGGAATCCTTCCACTTGATATCGTTGTGGCAGGTATCGCACTTCAGAAGCGGGCCTTGCTTGACGCTCACTTCCTTGCCGTAACCATGGTAATCCGCATGGCAGGGGTAGCAATCCTTTCTCAAACCCGCCCATTGGAATGAGCCGGGGCCTTTGGCCAGCACAGCCGGGCTTTGCTTATGACAGTCCTGGCAGGCGATCCTATCGTGCTCGCCCCGCAGAGGAAAGCCCGTCACGCTATGGTCGAATTTCTTCTGCGCCTGCAGGGGAAGACCCCACAGAGCAGACAGAAAAACGAAAATCCATAAGGTCATTCCTCTCATAGAATTAACTTCCAGGTGTCTTGGCTGTGACAGACATCGCACTTGCCGTTACGGAAGCGCGGACTCAGACGATTCTGGTGATGATCCTGATGACAGGACATGCACTGTTTGGTTTCAATCGGGAAATCATAGCGCACATCAGTCTTCGACCGTTTCACATGGCACTTTTCGCACTTGTGCTTGATATGGGCACCGAGCAGCGCATAGCCTGTTTCCTTCTGATGATCAAAGGGCTTGGCCGGCTTCCACTTTTCGGTGGTGTGGCAGAGGCTGCATTCATTCTGTTTGAACTTGCCCTTATAGAAATGCACATCATCTTTCATGTGGCACTTGTTGCAGGAGTTCACCAGACCGGGATAGCTGATCTCGCCATTGCGGGCCGGCTTGCCTGTGCGCTTGGCCGTATGACACTTTTCGCAATCGGCTTTGACGTGAGCCCCATCCAGCTCAAAACCCGTCTTGCTGTGATCAAAGGTCTTGGGATTGATATAGGTCGCATCGAAATTCCGACCCTTGTGATCCTTGTGGCAGTCGATACAGGCTTTGTTATTCATGAGTCCATGGAAATGCTGCTTCGCGTCCACGTCCTTTTTGATTTCCTTATGGCAGTCCAAACAATTTTTGTTCGGAATACCACCCGCAGGCTCATGGCACTTCAGGCAATCATTGTGGGTATGTTCCAGTTTATCGTGACCCAAGAGCAAGGGACCCGGGGCCAGAAGCTGGTTGAGGAGGCCTTCAAATTTCATCTTGGCGGTATCCTGCGCCAAGGCCGGGGATCCACCCAGAAAAAGAAGGGCTATGATGAGTCCGAGCTTTCTCACCTTACATTTCCTCGAATCGTGCCGGTCGGGTGCGCGGCGACGAAGCCGAGACACCAAACTTGTAACCGAACATGATAAAGAGCGCATTGGCTTTGACCTTGCTGTCGCTTTCCATTTCGTAACCGAGGGCGCCGCGGATATCATCGAGCACAAAGATACCGGCGTCCACCATCATGATGCTGCGCTTGTTGGTGGTGCCATCGTCATAGGATTCATTGGACAGCGTATACGCAACACCCACGCTCAAAGTCTTGCCCCAATAATCATAGGCGATCTTGGTGAAATTGTCCTTGCTCAGAAAGTTCTGCCTTACGCCCAGCTGGAGCCGTGTGGAGCTTGTGTCACCCAGGACCTTGGGAAAAAGGAGGCCGGCGGCATATTCGGTGCGGCTTTTGCCATCCGCAGTCCGGGTTCCGCGGTTGACGCTGGCGTCAATGCTGAGGCTCGGCGTCACGCGATAGCGGATATCAGCGTCGATGGTCCGCACGGCGCTCGGGACCAGAACGTCCTGAATCACCTGCTTGATCAGATAGTCCTCGGTGGTGGTCTGGTTCACATAACCACCGGCGCGAAGCCTTTCCGTTTGATAATAGTAGGAAACATAACCGCGACGAAGGCTGGCCTTCGGAGAGAAATCGAACTGCACGAGGCTGCCGAGTCGATGCAGGCCACTGAAAGTGAAGAGGCCCTGCTGGTAATAATAGAGGTGATTCTGAGCATCGGTGATATCGTAGCTTGGCGCCTGCGCCACCGCGTTGGTCAGATAGCTGCTGTCCTCGGGGGTATCCTTGGTTTCATAGTTATAATAGGCCCCGAACTGCGTGGCTGGGATCTCCCGCGTATCCGGATCCACATAAAGCGGTGCGATCACAGCCTTCGCCCCCTGGCCTCCGAATAAACCATAGCGGCTCGCCTTGCTGGTCCGATAGCCGAACTCGACGCCATCGTTGGCCACGATATTAGCTTCCGGCAGGTTGAAGCGCCCCACGGTGAAATACGTTCGATTGCGTTCCCATGGTCTTTGGTAGGCCGCAAGCCGCAGCTCGCGTCTTTCGTAGTTGGAAAGGAGAAGGTTTTCGCGTTCCAGCTTGCCAAAGCCATCACGCTTGTCGCGGAAGTCGAAGAGTATGCGATCTTCGGAATCGTTCAGATCCTCGGCGGTGGCCCGAAGCTGCAGGTTGATCACCTGCTCGTCGTTATTGGTTTCGCCTGCAGTTTGGCCCAGAAAAGAGCCCTGGAACTCGACCTGACGCGAGTAATGGCCAATGCGCGCATCACCTTTGAAGTCCACTGCCCATGCCTTGGGCATGGTGCCTTCGATAACAAGCGCGAGGACCCCAAATATAATTCCTGCGTTAGCGAAAACCTTGCGGTTCCGCGCGATCGGCAGCTGACTGTTGACAGTTATGAGCAAGTGCAATTCTCATTGGAGGAAGTCTATTATTTCCTCCAGTGTAGCACAGCTCAGAATGGTGAGGGTGGAAACCAAACGTGAAAAATTTTGCTCGGTTTATTTGTTGACATCCCACTGCGTTCCGAATCTGTGGCAACCCGCGCAATCGCCGCGCAGCTGCCCATTGCCATGAGCCGCAGGTTTGCTGAATTTCTGCATCTCACCCGGCAGACTATGGCAGCCAAGGCAGGCTGGAGGCGTGGGGCTATGCGAATAGGATTTGGGCGACCAGCTCGGCCCCGTGGCCAGATACTGATGACATTCAGAACATTCACGACCAAAGCCGTGAGCCACGACAGTCAGATCCTTCGTGGCCGGCAGGCGTTTATACTCATGGCAAGCCGCGCAGGGATCGGTGAAACGCGCATGATCGGCCGCTGGCGTTGCGAACTTCGGATTCTCGACCTTCGGCTGTTTCACGCCGCATTGCGAAAGTAAAAGACTCACGAAGAGCCCTGAAAAACAGGCCAATACCACGTGCAGCAGTTTCTTGTTCATGTCATGAACTCGCTTTCACGGCTTCACCGTATTTGGTGTCGATCATGATGCCAAGACTTTTCAGGAAGGCGAAAGGCAGAATCGCGCCGGCGAAGACGAAGAGATAATCGTTCTGCAGACGCAGCATCTGCCCGTCCATTTTCACCATAAGATGATCAGCATGAATCTGCTCCACAGTGGTGTTGTAGCAGATCTTGACCATGCCTTTGCGTTCATAATCTTTGATGATGTTCTGGTTTTCCTCGTTACAACGGTCGAACGTGGGACCGCGCACAAGCAGGAAGACCTTATTGCGAAGGCCCGGCTTGCAAAGGTATTGCGCGGCTTCCACACCGGCGTTACCACCACCGACCACGGCGATCCATTTCTGCTGATACTGATCCGGATCCAAAAGGTTATAGGTGACCTTGGTCATGTCCTCGTTGGGCAGATTCAGCTTCCGCGGCGTTCCGCGCACGCCCATGCCCAGGATGACTTTCTTCGCGGTCATGGGCCCCTTGGACGTCTCGACGTGGAAGACATCGCCTTGTTTCTGCAGGTTGATAAAGCGGCAGTCCTCGATCATGTTGAGGTTACTCTGCTTTTTCAAATGCGTCCAAAGGCTGAGGAGTTCCTCTTTCGAAACCTTGTTCTTATTGAATTTGAACTGACCGACCAGCGGAAAATCCAAAGGATGGGACATGACGACTTTTTGTTTTGGGAAGTTATAGATCGTTCCCCCGAACTTGGCCTGCTCGATGCAAATATATTTGACCTTGGCCTCCGCGCACGCAAGCGAGGCGGCAAGACCTGCAGGACCGCAGCCGACGATCAGGACATCAAACTGCGCGCCGCCTCCGCCGCTCAAAGTTTTGGAGGCATGCAGGGCTGCGAGTTTGCCTTGTTTTACGGCATTCCGAATCAGACCCATGCCGCCCAGCTCGCCGGCTATGTAAAGACCGGGAACGTTGGTTTGGAAATTGGCATCGATGCGGGGAAGCTCCATGCCGCGCGTCTTGGTCCCGAAGACCAATTGAATGGCATCATAAGGACAGGCCACCTGGCAGGCCCCATGACCCACGCAGGCCGTAGGCTCCACCAGGACCGCACGGTGATTGATGAGCTTGATGATCTCGCCTTCAGGACAGGCCGCAACGCAGGCCCCGCAACCGCCGCACAGAGTCGGGTCGATTTCAGGGTGCAAGCTCGCGGGCTCATTCATTTTTTTCGCGACGGCATCATCCCATTTCTTCTTGGCTTCTTTATGATGCTTATCACGCTGGCGCATGCCCCAAACCGCGAGGCCGACCATGAATGCAATTCCTAGCAACCACGTAGATTGCGATAGGAAGATGTAAATCTTCATAAGCATTGGCATCACTCGATAAAAAATTACAGCATGCTATCGGCTGGCCGATGCTGACACTTAAGCTAAATGAAAAAAACAAACAATTACGAGCACTTAAACCTTGAATATGAGCGAGGAGGCGATGTGGATGACGGCCACGATATACATCCATACTGCGAACGGGGAATGGAATGTGCGCCAGTATCCAAAGAGGATTTGGTAGAAATGCATGGACAAAAGACGACGCCGCAGAAGAGCCCATTCACGAAGTTTGACCTTGAAGGGACGCCCCTCCTGCCAGGGCGTGGGCGGGAGCGTGGTCATCATACGCACTTCACCGGAAATGGACTTCACTAAAAATCCCATGAGCCCGAGTCTTTGCAGTTCTGGTCCCTGAACCCCGCCGGCCATCGCAAAGGCATGCGCCTTGGCCATAATCATCGCCTGGGCCGGAATGCGATTGCCATTGCCCTTCTGATACTGATCGAAGGCTTTTTCCAGGGCATCTATTTGATTTTTCAGAACGGGCTTGGCCTGAAGCAGCTGCATATAGAAATACCGGCCCACGATTCCGCTCAGGAACGAAACCACCATGCTCCAGAAGCTGATGCTCACAAGACCGCGCACCTTGAAATCGCAGTGGAAAAGAATAAAGGTGGGACCGAGCATCCCAAAGAATATGTGCCAGTTGAGCCAACCCTGAAGGCTCCCCCAGGACTGCATTGCATGCAGGCGTTTGCGAAGAATATAAAGATTCGTCAAGGCCATGATGCAGAATCCAAGCCACCCGAGGGCATAGCTCAGCGGTTTTCCAGGCAAAGGTGATAAAGCTTTGCAATGCCCCAGCCACTTGCAGGCGGCAAGACTAATATAACTCGGGCCGCTGTAGAGCTTATGCAATACAGCGTATTCGTAGAACATAAAGCCGGTGATCAGGAGCCACAGGTAAACCAAGGGGCGCAGTTTCATGCTCGGAATTCTCCAGTCCCTTCATGTTAGCACAGACACTTGCTCTTGAAAAAGACGGCCCGGCTGCCGATACGAAGCCAAGCGGATCCCTCGTGATGGAGCCATTTATGAAAACTTTTCTCATCACTCTAAGTCTTGGCCTCATATCCACCGGCCTTCACGCCTATGGACCCTGCGACGAGGATGTCCAGAAATTGTGCACAGGTGAATTCCATCAGGAAACCGAGCGCACCTGCCTTCACAAGAAAGTCGAACAGCTCAGCGCCGAATGTAAAGCCTTCGTGAAGAGTAAAGAGGACAGCTGGAAGAAGATCATGACCAGCTGGGATAAGGTAAAAGTCGCCTGTCAAAAAGAGATCGACAAGGAATGCGCCGATGTCAAAGTCAAAGCCGGCGAGCCCAAAGCCGACGAGCCTGTCAAGGCTTTGCAGGTCTGTCTTATGATGGTGAGCGAAAATCTAGGCGGCGACTGCAAGAAGGATATGAATCGCCACATCAAGGAATTCCAACCAAACATTCGGGAAATCCCCTGACCCTTGAATGGACGCGGCTTTAAAAATCCTGAAGCCGCTTCACAAAAGCCCCACCTTGACAGCGCTGGCGTCTTTGCCCATGATCCCCTGAACAATTCACAAGGAGATCAGGATGAAATTCAATGCAAAGACGACAGGACTGATCGCAGCAGGCTTCTGCGGCCTCACTCTGATGGCCGCAATTTCCCGCGCTGATGAAACCCCGGTTCCCGCTGAGCCGAGCACACCTCCAACGTATCAGGATGTCGCGTCGATCATTGCCAACAACTGCGGCTACTGCCATACCGGTGGCGCAGACGGTTTGGGCGGCATTTCGTTCGACACGGAAGCGGAAGTCGTGGCCAACGCAGCCCTGGCCTATGCAGCTGTGGACGCAGGTCTTATGCCCTATGGCGACAGCGAGTGGCGCACGACTCCAGATGGAATTCAATTGCTCGCTTATCTGAAATCGCAAATTCCCGCTGATCCGGCAAAACCGGAAGCGCCTCAGACTCCAGCCGCCAAATAGGCCGAAGTCCAGGACAAGGCTAGTAAAAATCAGCAGTCATTGAGGACTGTTGGACTCTTTTATCCGGCACCGGTTCACACCCAGGTGTCGGTTTTCATTGGTCCCGTTCCGCGAACATTTCCCAGGGCCCGTCCAAAAATCTCGACATTCAGGGTAAATTGTTATAGGCATTTGAGCCCATTGCCCGTCGTGAGGCAAGGAATACACTTTGGAGGACCCCCAGGTGACCCAAGAACTCTCCGTCCTGCTCGAGCAGCTCAAAAAATATTTCAAACCCCATCCTTGGCATGGGATTCCTGTTCAGGCCGAGTCGCCGGCCTTTTTCAACGTCTTCATCGAAATCGTGCCGACCGACACTGTGAAGTACGAACTCGACAAGGCTTCGGGTTACCTTTGCATCGATCGTCCCCAGAAATTCTCGAACTACGTGCCGGCACTCTATGGCTTCATTCCCCGCACCTACTGTATGGAGCGCGTGGCCGCTTATGCAGGCGAACGCACCGGAATGCAGAACCTCGTCGGTGACGGTGACCCCTTGGATATCTGCGTGCTTTCGGAAAAGCCGATCACGCACGGTGACCTTCTTCTGCAGGCCAAGCCCATCGGCGGCCTGCGCATGATCGATAATGGTGAAGTGGATGACAAGATCATTGCCGTTCTGAAAGACGACGCCATCTATGGCCGCTTCGAGGATATCGAAGACTGTCCGCCCAAAATCCTGGCGCGACTCAAGCACTACTTCCTAACTTATAAAGAAATCCCCGGTGAAGGCGGCGAGCGCAAGGTGAGCATCGAAGCGATGTATAACCGGAAGGAAGCGCTGCACATCATCAATCTCTCGGTTCAGGATTATGATGCCGCGTTCCCCTTTCCCCGCTAAGCTTTAGACCGCTTTCAGGTTGGGTGTCACCGGTTCCTCGTCCCGCGGCAGGGTGATGATGAACTCGGTCCCCTGCCCTGGCACCGTGCTGATATCCATCGTTCCATCACAGGCCCGCACAGCTCCATAGACAGCCGCAACCCCGACTCCACGTCCCGAGTAAAGATCGACTTCCTTGGTGGTGCTAAAGCCATCGAGCGAAAGAATCTCGATCAGCTCGGAGATGGGTTTCGTTTCGATATCCTTGACACCAGCCAGACCCTTTTCCACGATCAGCTGCACGATATGATCGCGATCCATTCCATGACCATCGTCTTTGCAGCGAATTTCAAGGCCGCCCTTGCCGGCCTTGAATATCAGGAACACGGAACCGCGTGACGGTTTCTGCCCACGATCCACCTCGATACCATGAATAATGGCATTGCGGACGAGGTGCACAAGGTTTTTGATCACATGCTTTTCGGCATCGGAATAAATTTTGACGTCGGCCCCCTGCAGCTCGAACTGAACTTTACGCCCGCTGCGTTTGGCCAGCTGATTCACATCGTCCACGATGGGCCCCAGAAGGCTGCGGGCCGACCGGGCTGAAATGCTCTTGACCCAGCGATCAAAGAGGGCCAGAAACTCGCGGGATACGCCGAGCAGGTTCAGCTCCTCACGCAGATTCACCAGAGTCGATTGCTTGACCACCACGTCCTCGTCGTGGTCATCATCCCAGCTGATGCCGAGGATATCCGCATGTCGATTCAAAAAGGTCTGAAAGCTCCGCTCCAGTTCCTTGATGTCTTCCAGGCGAAGCGAACCGCTTTCCTCAAGCTTATGGATCCGATCCGCCTGCAGGCGCATATTGAAGATCAGGCAGTTGCCCTTCAGGGTGTGCAGGATAAAAGCTGTCATCTTCTGCTTGCTGCGGACCTCCGGGTCAGCGAGATGCCGCAGGTTTTCGCGGGTGATTTTGATAAAGGAGCGAAACGCGTCCATGTTCTTCAGGATCTTGATCAGCATGGAACTGCGCAGAGCCTCGCGCTGCTTCATGCGAAGCTTGGTGATGTCATTCACCGTGAAGAGGATGGCTTTGGGTTTGCCCGCATCATCCCGGATCAGGCCGCCTTCCAGAATCAAAATGCTGTCGCCGATGCGGAAGGTTCGTGGAATCTGGCTCAGGCTCACCTCTTCCGGCATGCTGTCGGCGAAGACCTGCTGCACGGTCATCTGAAAGATACTGCGCCGTGATCCTTCCAGGCCCAGGACATCCATGATGGATACCTGGTCCTTGATGCGATCCCCCAAAAGGCGGTAGCAGGCCTTGGTAAAACCTGCCTCGACTTCCAGGCGGCTATTGATCGTGAAAAAGCCGCTTTTTACGTGGTCAACGATCGAGCGGATGGTCTGGGTGCGCTCGGCGACGATGCTTTCCACTTCGGCAATCTGCTTCGTGAGCGCGTTGTTCAATGTCCGGATCATCTGTTCGGAGCGGGCCTGCATAAAGTTCATGCGACTGCCAAGGGCCAGGGACATCAGCGCGACTTCCGTGGCGCCTCCCAGGAGGTTCCCCCACTGGGCGAAGAAATTCAAAGGGAAAAGGCCATTGAACATCAGCGTGACGATCATGTTGCCAAGCAGAAGACAGGTCCAGGCCAGGGTATAAAAAACAGCCGGACGGAAGCCGCGCCAGGCGGCAGTGATGCCGGAGGCGATCAAGGTCACGCTTACCACCAAAGTGGAAAACGTCAATTCCCGGCCTAACAGCGCATAGGTTCCAAAGAAGCCATGCACGGTGACGGCGATATTCACCAGAATCAGGACGTTCAGCCACTTCTTCCAGCGGGGCATGTGCTTATGCATATTTAAAAAACGCTGGGCGAAGAGGCAGGCAAAGATATGACTCAGGGAAACAAGGATCAGCCACCCACGGTTCATGATCCAATGCCCAAGCTCACCGCCGATCCATTCAATGCCTGTGGCCTGGATTCCAAACTGCGATGAGACAAAGGTGACGAGATAGAGCACATAGACAAGATAAGTCTGACTTTTAAAAGAGACCATGAGAAAAAGGTTATAGAGCATGAGCACGACCATGCTGCCATAAAGAAGACCAAGGATCAGGTTATCGCGGTGCGCGTAGTTCGTGAAATGTTTCATATCCCACAGAAAAAGGCTGACGACGAAGGTCCCCTTGTTCTGAAGACGCATCACATAGTGGTTCATGCCGGGCTTGACATGCAGGGGATAAACGGGGAAGCGAAAGGCTATGGGACGTTTTTCATAACCCACCTCATCACCCAGGGTCAGCTCGCTGCGCGATCCATCCGCTCCTTCCTGATAAAGGGTCAGATAATCCAAAAGCGGATAGCGGTTTTCCAGGATAAGATCGCGGGCCTTGTCGCTGTGATTTTGAATCGAGAGTTTGACCCAGAAATGGGCATCCGCATTATTGAGACCCGGAAAGTCCCGCGTCGCGGCCTTGAAATCCTGATCGTACTTCCCGGACACGATATCTTCAAACGTCAGCTGTCCCGTCAGATCCTCCAGGATCATCACGCTGCGGCCGAGCAGAAGCTCACGCACATCACCGTTGCCGATTTCCGGCACAGACGCCGCCGCGTTCAGGCTGTAAATCAGGCTCAGGAGCCAAGGCCAAAGTCGAAGCATGCCCATATCAAGCCACCTTCTTTTCTTCTTTGAAAATGGTGAAAAGCGGCGCCGGAAGCTGAATCTCGATTTCAAATTCCGTCGGTTTGATTTCCCCACCGGAATTGATCAGGTGAATGGTCACATCCCCGCCGATTTTTTGCAGATACTCCCGCACGGCGCTCATACCCACGCCACGACCCGAGATATCATTGACTGTCTTCGCCGTCGAAAATCCTGCCATGAAGATAAGTTCCGCAATCCTTTGCGGACGATTCTCGTCTTCCTTGATCAAGCCCTGCCGCACTCCCAAATCGCGAATACGATCGAGCCGCAGACCCGCCCCATCATCCCCGTAAAGGATCTCAAGACGACCCTGTGAACCCAGACTAATATCCATGTGAATCATGCCTTCTGGGGATTTCCCCTTCATCATCCGCGTTTCCGCATCCTCGATGCCATGATCCATGGTGTTGCGCAGCAGGTGAATGAAAATGTTGCGGATGACTTCGCAGCCTTCGTTGCTGATCCCGGCCGGCACGGACTGGAAGCTGACCCGCGGAACCGGCTTTTTCAGGTCCTTGGCAAGGGTCGCAAGGGGTTTGCAGATATCCTCGAAAAGTTTTTCGACTTCCAAATAATAGAGCTGATAAAAAGTCTTGCGGACATAATCGACAAAAGGAGTCATTTTTTCGTCCAGATGGAACTCCTCGATCTCGTGCAGGTGCTTGATGTTTTCCCGCACCGTCTCCAGGTCGATCTTCACGACGTCCAGATTTTCGCTCCGCTTCAGCTTCTGCCGATTGACCGTATCGTAGTCCTGAAAGACCTTCTCGACGTCACTCAGCTGGCTAAGGGCAAGGGCCTGGTTCCAGGCCGCTTCCTTCTTTTGCACATGGGCGTAGGTCTGCTCGCAGTCATGCACCAGGGCCGTCATGCTCTTGAAGCGATAGGTACGCGCAGCACCTTTGATGGTATGCATATTGATGAAGAGGATCTTCAGGGCATCGTCATCCGGCACCGCCGAGCTTTCGATGAGGCGGCGATTTTCCGCGATAAAGTTGCGGCCGGTCTTCATGAAGATATCGAACTTTTCGGGATTGATTTCGATGATTTCCCCGATCAGCTCAATATCACGCTGCTGTTTTCTATTCTGCAGCTCCATGGCTTTCAGCTCGGTGACGTCCCGCAGGGTCACGAGCATCTTTTCCACCACATCCCTGCCCGCATCGACGACAGGCTGCCAATCCAAAAGCAGAATCTTATCCTGACCGCTTGCGGTGTGAAGACGCATCTCGCGGATCAGATTATCCTGGTTCATTTCAAAATTAAGCGGAGATTCATTGATGCTGCTTTCCAGGATGGTCTGGACGATGCTCTTCTGCTCGGCATTCAGGTCGCTGGCCGCAAACACAAGGTCCATGGCGTTGCGATTCTTGATGGAATCGGTATTCAGAATGTGTTCCAGGAATTTCGAATAGTCATCCCCGACGACCAGCCCCGGGGCACGAACCGTAAAGATACCCTGATGGATATTCTGCAGAATCATCTTCACATCGCGGGTCTGCCGGGCCACTTCCAGCTGAAGATCCTTGCTCAATTTATCCGCGGTTCGGAAGGCAAAGGCGAAATGACTTCCGACCACCAGGGACTGGCAGAAGATAAAGGCGACCATTCCATAGTGTCCCACGAAAGGCAGAGGCAGCTGATTCACATACACCAGCACATCATTGGTCATGGCCGCCACGAAGAGCGCGATACCCAGAAAAGCCATGGATGCGCCGCGCACCCGACGCCATGTGGCTCGGGTCAGCTGCCAGAACATCAAGAGCGTAAGGCCGATGATGGGCAAAAAGAAGTGAAACCAAAGTGGCCCGGCCTGCTTCGGGAAGACCAGGGTAAAGGCCGTGTAAGTCAGAGCCGTCGCCCAGCCGATCTGAACAGCCCGGCGCGGGAAATAGCCAGGGAACGCCAGGTGAAAGAAATGGAAATACATGGCAAAACCGAGCGGAAACGCCAGAGCATTCGGATAGATCATAAGACTAAAATTCAAAAGCGTGGGCTCTGGGAATATGCGAGTGAGCAGAGCCTCTGTACTGAAAAAGCGAAGCCCCATGATCAAGCTGAATCCCGCCATCAGAAGACTCGGCCTGTCTTCGGGCCTTAATACAAAAAGCGAGGCGTTACTGATCACGAGCAGAAAAAACATGCCCAGCACAAAGCAGGCTTCCATGATCTGAAACTGGTCTTTCGCAGCCGCGCGCGGCGTCAGCTCGATGGCGGGCGTATCCGCGAATGAGCTGTTCAAATGAAACGAAGATACCCCCATCACCAGATACACATCACTGCCATCGAGTTCCGGAAGAGCGGCGATGATCTTGCGGCTCTGGGGTACGGACGTTGCCTCGCGATCCGTGACCACACCGACGTCCGCAAGGAGTATAGCTTCCCGACGGGCAGGGATATAGAGCCATGTTTTATGGGAATTGATGAACTGGCCAAAGGTGATGCTCAGACCTTCCGGGGGCGTTTTCAGGCCCTGAATATGCAGGACGTAGCTGGCATAACCCTGGGCTGTGATATCGCCGCCCAGGGCATCCCATGATCCCGAGGGATTGGGAATCAGAAAGGTCTTGTCCTTTAAAAAAGCTTCGGTCTTGATTTCATCCGCAGTGAAAAGCCGTTTCCAGTGAAACATCCATTGGCCGCGCAGGGGAAGACCTTCTTTTTGAAAGTCCCAGCCACGGGCATCCAAGGTACCCTGTTTGGCTTCCCGAAGCTGGACTTCAGCCCAAGCTGGTCCGCACCATCCCAGTGGGATGGACAGAAGGATGATCACGATGCGAATGAGCGGACACACGACGCCACCTCCTAAAGTGGAGCTTATGTCTGCTATCGGCAATCCATGGGGAACATTGACGGAAAAGCTGCGGGAATACGTGATTCCCGCCCTTGGTTTTTTCCTTAAACCGTGAACAATCCCTTCAGAGGACCTGCGGATGCATAGGCGCCGCCTGGTGTGCCGCCCATGACCTGAGCCATCGAATAGAGCAGCTGGCTGTGCGAGGCCCCGTTACAGTCGAGTATACGCCCTGGATTGTACCCGGCAAGACCCTTGCCTCCCATCAGGTAATAGGGCATATCCTTTCTGGTGTGCGAAGCGCCCTGGGCGATTTCTGTGACGACCAGGATCAGCGAGTTATCCAGCATGGATCCCGTGCGGCCGGCCCTGGGTTCGGGGCGTGCGGCCAGCAAAGCAAAGAGCGTCGTCAGCTGCTGATTGACCCATTTTTTCTGCTGAGCATGGATAGCGCCGCTGTTATGCGAGGCCTGATGGCTTTCCATAGGCCATTCATTGTTCCAGCGATTCAGCCAATCGTAATCCATCTTGATCGTGCTCGTATGCCGGGAAAACTGCAGCGTGGCCACCCGCGCCAACCCGCATTCCATGGCCTGCACCAGGTTATACATCTGCATTTTCATGATAACAGGAGCGGTCTTGTCATCCCACTTGCGTCCATCATCATAGGCAAAGCTCGAAAGATCATAGCCGCTGCAGCTTCCCGAACTGCTCAAAAGCACCTGGATCTGTTTCAGATGCTGCTGAATCTTGTTCTTCTCGCGTTCGATGTCGGTTTTGGCCAGGAAAGTTTGCAGCTCCTTTTCCACGTTCTTCAGGAGCGCGGCATCCACCGCGTCGGACTCCAAACCACTGCTTTTGAAGAGCCTTTGATAGACAGCCAGAGGACTGTCATCCGCGATTTTCTCCGATCCACCCGGCAGAAAGCTGATGGAGTGTCCCTGATTCTTGCTCGCCTGCACTCCGACATGCAGCAGCGCCTGTTTGAATTGATCGGCAAGATGAACATCCAGCGAACCCTGGCTGGGATTGGTGCTTGCCGACAGGAGGCAGCGGGCCGCCTCCTCATGCCCGTCGCCGTTTCCATCCAGAAGATTCAGGCGGCGCAGGAGCACCAGCTGATCGCGATAGGGTGCGAGCGGCAGAAGGGATTCAGGCAGCGTGCTGATGGATCCTGAAAGAGCTGACGGATGCCACTGCTCCAGAAAAGCCCCGTCCGGATGATAAACCACGATCAGACGCTCGGCCTTTTTAGGATCAAAAGGCGCGGGGGCCTGCCCCAGAAGATTGCGGGCCCACAGCAGTGACGTCATGCCAGCCATATACTGTAAAAAGCTACGACGCTCCATCATCTTTTATTTCCTCCACACAAAGCTGTCCGAGCTGACAAAGTCCATCATCACCGCACGCAGACTCTTATCCTGCTGCAGCTGCTCCCGAATCGAGGTCTGCAGGCACTGGTCCGTGCTCTGCGCGACATGCCCCTGAGCATAGCGGAGGTATTGGATGCCAAGACAGGCTTTGGCCGTTGGGCTTTCACTCAGAAGTGTGCCGAGTTCCGCAAAATTCTGAAAGGGCAGAGCCGTCGGATCGGAAAGATTCAAAGGACTTTTGATCTCGCCCGACACATCGATGGGAAACCCTGGTTTTTCCGCGTAAGCCTCGCGGAAAAGTCCGACTTCATCGAAGCGCTCAAAACCAAAACCGAGTTTATCAATATACTGATGACAGGACGCGCAGGAATTGCTGCCATCACTCTGCTGTCCCTGCGACAGGTGACGAGCCAGCCGCTCGCGCATGGTCAAACCTGGAGCAGGAGGAGGAATGGTCGTATCCACATTCGCCGGTGGTGGCGGCAGATCCTGACAAAGAAGGCGATTCCTGACAAAAACCCCGCGTTTGATGGGCGAAGCTTCCGTGGAATTCGCATAGGTCACGAGGATGGAACCCTGCGCGATCAAACCGCGGCGCTCGCGATCATAATTCACATTCTGCCAATCCTGGGCGGGCGCAGGCAGCCCGTAATGAGCGGCCAGCTTTTGCGTCAGCGGAGTGGAATCGGCTGCGTAGAGATCCTTCACCGATCCATTCTGATCAAAGACGAGATTCGCCAGAAAGCGCCTTGTTTCCTCCATCATGTCAGCACGCAGAGCAGGCGTTAGCTTTTGATTGTCCCGCGTGACAAAGGGCAAGGAACTGATCCCGAGCCACTGCATCGCAAAATCCGCGAACGTCTCGCGAGCCGCATCCGTGCCCAGCAAACGCTCGGCTTCGCGGCGCCGTGTGGCAGGATCTTTGATGCTGCCGTCCGCAGCCGCAGCCAGCAGCGTTTCATCGGGAGGCGTTCCCGTCAGACTATAAGCCAGGGCTGTCGCCACCTCGTAGGAATCCAAAGAGTAGGCATTCATCGGTGATACAAAACTGCCGATTTCCGAGCGATAAAGGAAATAAGGGGACTGCAGCATGGTCTCCAGAACTTTGGTGGGTTCCATCGCGGCGTAAGCATCCACCTCCGTCTGAGTCAAAGGACGCCGATAGAGTTTCAGACCGATTTTTTCGGCAAAGCAGCGACGATCCGAACCGCACGAGGTTTGGGCCTTGGCTTTTTCCGCGATTTCCCGGGCCGATTTGGCAAAGACCACAAGGTGACGGTCGGTGACGACAGCGGCATCAGCATTGTTGTTATACCCAAGGACGTTCGCCGGCTCAGGCCAGAATTTAAGAGCATTGATATCGGTGACACCCAGGATCACCCGCACACTGTTGCGATACTCACGCTCGGTGAGAAGACGCAGCTGACGCCGCCCCAGATTGCTGCCGGGCGCCTTGCAATCAACTGCATCAGCAGGATTCAGGGCGAAGCGGATATAACGCGCTACATCGCGGGCACAGTCCCCTGTGCACTGCCCGACCTTGCCCAAAGGCATGGTCGTACTGATCCGCTCCGTGAGTTTTTCGACCTGACCACAGCTGGTGCATTTGCCAAGACTGATCAGCAGTGGAGTTCCCGCGCCCCCTTCCCCATCCTTGCCGTGACACTTCGCGCACTGGGTTTGATACTGCTTTTGCCCGGGACTCAGATCCTCATAGCCGGCGGTCAGCAGCACATCACGATCCGGCATCGAAAATTGGCTTTCACTTCGTTTGGGGTCAGCAAGAAGAGTGATGTCCCCCGTCCAGCCGGTGAACAGCGAAGGAACAGGTGTTCCGGCTTGAATACGAACGAGGGAACCAGGACTGTATTGACCCGATCCCGATCCATTTTGAATGGTGACCGAATAAAGTCGTTCTTCGGGATTGAGGTCGAACCATTGATTGACGACCTGATTTTGCTTTTTCCAGACGTACCAGCCGTTCTCTTTCCGCGTAAGATCCGGCGTCTGTTCACCGCTGGCGTTGGTGAAGATCAATTTGATGGATTGATCCTTGGGGTCGGTTTGCTTCTGATCGATGAAGCCCCGGTACCAACCGGCTACGTCAGCCAAAGCCTTGCCTGGCCAGCGTCCACTGGTTTCGACCACCTTGTTGTCCTGAACGTACCAGGTGTAAAGATAGACTTGATTCCAGCTCTCCGGTTTCTTGAAGAAGACGTAGAAGCCCGAAACATTGTCCTCGGCCACCAGGCTCCAGCTCCACAGCAGTGCCAAAAAGAAAATCAGCCTTCGTCGCATAGATGTCCCCCTTCTTTGTTTCATTTCTAATGGCCTGGGGTTGGACTGACAATCGTCTTTTTTTTCCGAACATCCAAATGGTCGGCTCTCAAGATGAATTCTGCTTGACCGAAAGGAATATGGCGAAAGTTTACGCAGAGGTATTTGCCTCGTGAAAAGGATGAGACGCATGAGTTTCCGAAGCATCCTGTGGTTCGTGTGCGCTGCTGTCTTGGGTCTGAATCACAATTCCCTGTATGGAAAAGAATACAAAGAACATGAAATCAACTGGGAGCCCTTAAGAAAGCGCCCGGACCTCTATCAGGCTTACTGGGCGATCTATGGCGATGGAAAAGAGCAGAAGACGCTCACCCGCGAGCAGCTGAAGCGCTCCTATGAAATCACGGAAACGATTCTTAAAACCAATCCCAAGTGGGTCGATGGCTATTGGATACTCGGCAGCACCGCGTTCCAGTGGGGTTCGTCCTATAATGACGAGAAGGATCTGCCTTTGGCCCGTGAAATTTTTCTGAAAGGCAAAAAAGCCACGGAATCCTGTTTAAAAATTGATCCGAACCAGCCTCTTTGCAAACTCTTCCTGGGGTCCGCGATCGGCAGCATCGGCAGTATAGATGGAATCCTAGCGTCCCTGAAAAATGCCAAGACCGTGGAAAAGCTCTGGCTGGAAGTCCTGGCCTCCAACGTGAATTACCACTTTTATCCCAGCATTACGATGCAGGGCAGCGTCCGCTATGGGCTTGGGATGTTCTACCGTCTTATTCCGGACATGTGGCTGATCGAATGGCTCTTTGATGTGCGCGGCAGCCTCGACAAAAGCATCAAGCTCCACCGTGAAGGCATTGCCTTCGATGGAACCAATGCCTGTTCCGACATCATGCTGGCCGTCTCCCTGATCTGCAAGGCCAAGGGTGACCGCAAGACCCCGCTTGGACAGGAGGGTTTCGCCCTGCTCGATAAAGCGGCGAGTTCAGATACCGAGAACATCAACCTGAAACTCTGCGTGACGGACGCTCAGAAAGTGGCCGAGGAACCGTCCCGCGCCTGTGGATATACGACCACCAAGCAGCAGGACGTCAGCGAAGAAGCGGTGAAAAAGCAGAATAAATCCTGAACGGCTTTCAGTGCCCTGATTTCAGCAGCGCAAAGTGCTGATGCAAAAGTTCATGGAAGGATTGAAAGCGTTCTTTCGGAAGGGCCGTGCTCATGATCTGATGGGATGCCTCGGGCAGGTGCCCGCGGAAATCGTGAAGACAGTGGCCCAGCTCGTGATAAACAATAGTCTTCAGCGTCAGTGCATCAACCTTAATTCGCCCCACATAACCAGCCGCATCCGGTTTCCGGATCTTGACCGTCCTAAAGCGCATCGACTCATCGGGATGATTCTCATTCATGCGTTCACAGCGGCCTAATACCGTTTCATCACCCTGCTGCCCCAGATCATCTTGCCAAACGACCTGGACGAGCTGGCTCCGCAATTCAGGTGAAACCGGGATGGCATTCGCCTGCGCATCACTCTCGTAAGCCGCGACCAGGGGCATCAGCTCCGACTCAAAACGCGTCTCGGGCTTGGAACTCGCGCCATCTGACGTAGGCGGCTGCGATCCGCAGGCCAAAAGCGGCATAACCAACAGTAATGATGGAAGATTTTTAAAAAAAGAAGACGTGACAGGACGCGAAATCCAGGAAGTCAGCAACAGCAGCATAAATCACCCAGCAACAACACTTTGACATCCATAATCAGCCCAGGCGGGCCGATTGCCCCTTTTTAAGCCAATACAGCATACATGTCAAGCCCCAATGACCGACCCATCCGTCTTAATTTATTCATTAATTTCCCATAGTTAAACAAATGTCCAAGAAGCTCTTTTTATTTGCTCAAGCTGAGGCTGTAATATCCGGTTACGACAATAATGTAGTTGAATCTATCTCAATTAAGATTTATTAATCCGCAAACTGACGCTCGAAGCTCGAAAGGGCTTTTTTTTAGCCAACCAGACTGGCTGGATGGCCGACCGAAGAAGAAGAGGCTGATATGCGGATCTCGAAACTCCTCAATCCATCGACCTGGCTCGTCGGACAACTCATCTGTCTGCAAGCAGCCTCGGCTCAGACAGTCACAGACAAGGTGGAAACCAAGTTAGGTGGCTGGACTCCTTCGGTACAAACTTCGTACCTGCGCAGTGCCGCCGGTCAGGATTCCGCGTATTATCAATCGGTCGCAGCCATCGAATTCAACCTTGTTCACATGCTCCTCGACTCCAGCAGCTTTCTGTTGTCCACTGGCGTGTCACGCGATCTGGATGCTCTGGAAGAGCGCAACATATGGTCCGCGACCTCCCTGGCTTACATAAGCAGTCCCTACGAAGTCGCCAAAAATCTTGAGTTCCGTTACAGAGGAACAGTAGTCGCGCCCACCAACTCGGAATCCCGAGATTATTTGTCCTATCGCGGTTCTGTGGGAGGCAGCGCAAGCCTGACCCGCAGTTGGAAACGCCTGCCCATCGGCAAGAGCCTGGCCGTCGGCCTTTCGGGCAATGCTTCGCGTAACTTCTTTGAGTATGACGCTTCAGAGAACGGCACTCCCAACACGACAGTCGCATTGGGAACAGGTGTATCCGCCGCTCTTGAGGTAACCGATAGCGTTCAGCTTTCCGGTTCTTACGGCTTGAAAAAATCCCGGAAATCAAACGACACCTGGCTCGACACGCGTTACGAGCACAAGCTTGCAGCTGGATACAGCGTAAGCAATCAGCTGGCCTTGAGCGTCAGCCAAGGTACTGAAAACCGTGCCTACAGCTACGATGCGCAAACTGCACAGTTCGCGCTTTATGATTTTCAAACGACGATCTATGAACTTGCGGCGACCTATACGTTTTAATGCATGAGGGTGATCTAGAGGCGCCTTGCCTCGCTGATTGGAAAGGAACTTATATGACGATGTTTAGGGGAACATTTGGAGCGATCCAGACGCTGGCATTAGCCGGTAGTCTTGTGGTCGGCCTTGGCCAGACCGGCTGCGAAAAGAAGCGCGGTCTGCGATTCACCCAAGGGTCAGGGGACAACCTCTACGAAATTAAGCAATTCGAAGGGGACACGTTCACACTCAAAACAGGCGAGAAGCGCTTCAAGGGTCAAACGTCACGCGCTGACGAACTTTTGACTTTGAACGGCTTCGACAAGATCAACAGTCTCGACGCCGTTGAATTCAAGATTGAAGATGGCCTCTTCGCAGGCATCGACATCTCCGACTTCAACTTCTACGGTCGCGAGAACTTCGAGTACACCTTCAAGTACAGCTTCACCGACTACTACGTAATCCTTTCCAAGGTAGCGGCCAAGTCTGACATCCCGAGCCAGGAACTGACCTTTGCCACCGACGCTGGCAACGGCATGTACGAAGTTCCCCTGATGGGTCTTCCCATCTCGCTCTTCACTGTCGAGCAAGTGAAAGACGAGCGCGGCAAGCCTACTCGTCAAATCACAACCTTCGCTCGTGATTACCTGTCGCAGGCGTCTCACTTTAAAGTGAATCCAGGCCAGGTTCAGTACTTCGAAGCGCCTAACAAGCCTGATCTCTTTACTGCAGACTTCTTTAACCCGAATGACGAATGGTTCTTCACCAAGACCCTGGTGGGCCGTTCGATCTCATCGAACGCGATCCTTGGTGAAACAGAGGCTTCGCTCAAAATCAAATTTGCACGTACCAATAACAGTTTGATTGGCGTGGATCTGAACATCGCAAAAGAGCAGCAAGTCCTGGATCCAACCAAGACCATCACCGCTCTTGAAATTCCTGTTCAGTGGGTTGATTTTAAGACCGACACTGCTGGCCCTTCAGCTCGTTTGAAAGAACAGATGCTGGGCGACAAGGAAGGCTCTTCCCGCTTCTGGAAAGAGCGTCAATACGCGCTTGTCGACTTTAACAACGCTGACCGCTTGGACAAGGCGTTTACGCTCGACAACAAACTGGAAAAACTTGAAGTCAGCACTGACTACGTATCGTTCACGATCTATGAGTCGAGCACGGGTAACACCTATAAGTATTCGCTTGCCAAATCCAACCGCCGTGTTGAAGGCCAGCGCATGTATGCTGAAGACACCAAGCTCTTCCACGTATTTGCGGACAAGCGCACTGTGATCAACGGCAACCTTTATACTCAGGAACCGGATCTGAACAAACTGGTCTTCGCCAACCGTTTTTATCCAGAAAACGGCGAGATCGTGTTCCACATCAGCAAAAACACTCCAAATCAGCCTGAGTTCATCGAGGCTATCCAGAATTCAGTTACGGCTTGGGACAAGGCGTTCAAAGAAGCCGGCACTGACATCCGCATTCGTCTGAGTGACGAGCGCGTTGATGTAGGTGACGTACGCTATAACCAGGTTGTCTTCTACGGATACGAAATTGACTCGTCGATGGACGGCGGTATGCTGCTCGGCTTCGGACCTTCGGTCCAGGACAGCCGTTCCGGCCAAACTTTTTCGGCTGCAACTCACATTTATCTGCGTGCTTATCGCGAAGGTATCATTCGCAATATCCGCAACTTCGTCCGTAACGAACTCGGTCTTTACGAAGACAAGACTGTAGGCGGCGTACCTCTTTTCGCAGCGTCTGACGCTGCTCTGGAAGGCGGCACAATCCTGGCTTCGACAGCAGTGATTACGTCGGGTCGCTCGAGTCTTTACAACTATTTCCAATCCACACCCGGTCTCTTCGATCGCGCTCCTGAGGGCATGAAAGAAGGCGTACTCAGCCGCATCGCTCAATTCGACAGCCTTGACTCGCTGCAGAAGGCCAACAAAGCTCGCGAAACAAAGAAAAATGTTATGCAAACCGCCAATGGCCCTGTTTGCGAATTTGCCAATGTCGCTGCATCAGCCAACTCCTGGAGAAAAATCCGCGAGAGCTGTCTCGTTGAAGGCAACCCTTTTGCTGAATACCTGGGCAAATTGAAAGCTGAACATTCGAGCGACCCAAGCGTTCTGAACGGCGAAGGCGAAGAAGAAGCCATCCTTGCTTGTGCTCAGCCTTTGATGAAAGAACTCCTGACATCCACTCTGGTTCACGAAATTGGTCACAACTTCGGTCTGGGCCACAACTTTGCCGCTTCGAGCGATGCCGCTAACTTCGCGAAAGACGAGCAAGGTCGTGTTGCTTATCCATCCTCTTCCGTCATGGATTACCCTGCTCGTGACTTTGACCTCTACGATCGCGTAGGCCCTTACGACGTCGCTGCGATTCGTTACCTTTACGGCCGTAAAGTGGAAACGACCAAAGGTGAGATCCTGGAAGTTCCTGCTAACAAAAGCATCTACAGAGTTGCCAAGGAAGCCAGCACAGAGCTCAAGAACTATGAAATGTGCACAGACGTACTGAATTCGAACAACGAGCCCTTCTTCAACCCTCTCTGTTTGAAGTGGGACATCGGTGCCAAGCCCCAGGAATACGTGAAGTGGGCTATCAGCCAAATTCATGCCGACATTATTCAAAATGGTTACATCTATAACAGCGCTCGTTTCATCGGTTCGGGTGGCGGTTTGAGTTACTTCACGAACTTCAAGCAGATCCATGACCATTTCCGCTTCCTCATCGGTCGTAAGGCCGGCGCATACCTTGAATATGTGACAGATGAAAATGATCTCATTGAAAACGTGATTAAGTCATCCAGAGACAAGACTCTGGCTGACTATTACGAAGCAACTAAATTGATCTTCGACTTTGCTCGTCAGGTTATTGAATTGGCGCCACGCGTTTGTATGCTGACCGTGGACGGTGAAGCCCCCTTCCCCTTCCAGTTCCAAATCCTGCGTAACGCAATTTACGAAACCGAGCAGAAGACCGTTCAGAACTGTAAACAAGCCGAACCTTTCCTTGGTCCATTCTTCGGCTCTGAAGCCGGCCCTGCGACTGTAAAAGCTGAAGACCGCGGTATGGATTTGTTCCCACTTGAACTCAACCTGGACCCAACCAGCGCATCTGACAAACTGAAACGTGGATTCTCGTTCGGGATTTCTGGTGCGGATCTGAGTCCAACCTATTCGTCTGGTGTTGTGAACTATAAGCTGGCTGCCGTTCAGCTCTTAACTGATCGTAATTCGACTCTCGCATCGGTTCAAAACTCTGGTGGTGCTTATAACTTCCTGGACATCCCTTGGTTCAAGAAAACCATCTACGACTCCTTCCTGGCGCAAGCTCTGCTGGGTGTCGATGGTGGCTCGATCGACTCAACCCTGGCTGGCGCGAAGATTCCGTTCTTCCAGGAAACCGGCTCGGTCAACAGTGTAATGCTCAGCTCGTTGTTCAAGGGCTCGAATCTGATCTACAGCCAGGCTTACACCGACGCTCGCAGCTTGACGCCGTCGATCGAGCAGAATACTTCGAACCTCTATAAGTGGGTTCGTGACCAGGGAGATTCCGTGGTGTTCGTGAAGAACGCTAAGAACCAGGTCGTATACGCCTCCAAGGGTTACATCGCAGCGATAATAGATCGCCTTGTTAAGATGAACCAGGTCAGTGCTCTGACCAGCTTTGCTGATGCTAAAGTCAAACCTGTTCTGACTGAACGCCTCAAAGTACAGCTGACGAACCAGAACGAACTCGCAGTGAGCAATCAAGAGAAAATGGTACGCGCCAGCTTCACTTTGCTTGACAGCCTCGGGCTCGCACTCCAGCCTGCTCAGGTAAAAGCTCTGGAACAGCGCTTGGCCAAGTTCACAACCGACACAGGCCTTGCCGCTGAAGGCGTGTCGCTGCAGGACAATGCTCCTGGTATCGTGGACCAGGTTCAAGGCTTCTTGCAGGAAGCGTTGGCAAATCCTGCTTACCAGTCCGTCAAAGAATTCCAAACTCAGTCTGGTCTGGATTTCCAAATCCAGCGCCGGACTCTGCAAGGCTTCGTTGAGACCTTCTAAGTTAAATGCCTACTAGACATCAGGCCCCCGCGTCTTCGGACCGGGGGCTTTTCTTGTTGTTGAGCCTTCGTAACCATCTAATCAAGATAGAGCACTTTACGCACATCTAAGTCATTTTAGCAGTAAATCTTCTTGTCAATTTTTTTACGCCACTTAATCAAATGCGAATCCTTCCATTAGTTGTCCAATTCGGATGAAAACGTTTTTAGTAGACCTAATTTGATCACTGATTGTGGCTTCTAACTACATTTGATAGAGCTAGTTGGCACCGCAGTTTTAAATTTGTACAACAAAGGCTTGGCATGAAGACTAACTCTGTAAAATCTCGAATTATGGGTACCGTGATAGCGGCTTCTATTGCGTGGCAACCTATTTATGGTCAGCGCTTTTCGCTACCTTCCGGAGTAGAAAAGCTTCCTAGTGCACCTAGCGGCGTTCCCGCTATCAATCTGAAACCAGGGCTTTCGGGCGGACTGGGTTCGTTGACTGGCAATACGTCCCAGCTCCCGGGCGTGAAACTTCAAGGAAGCAAATCCTGTAACTCTCCCGACTTTAGTAAATTCAAAGACCTTATTAAAGTTGAGCTAGACAAAGACGCGAAAAACAGTGTTAAAGCACCCATATTCAATGATATTGGCCCTTGCGATTTGGAGCTGTATGCGCAATGCACTCAGACTCTGATGACTGCGCTAAACAACCCTGCCCAAGCACTTGTTGGATTGGACGATGCACGTGACTCTGAAGTAGAACTTGGCTCAAAACCGCAGTATGCTGAACAAGATGTTAGAGCCATCCGTTCTGTTCTCGGACAATTGAATGATGTAAAAGAATCAGTGAAACCCGGATACGATCCTACCAAGTCTTATCGTGCACTCTCAAATGAAGAACGACAGCTAGATACCATCCTCGACATAAGAATTCCGGCGCAAAACGGCGTTCTATCCGCAGAGGATATTGCTACGATAACCTCCATACATCTTGGTTTGTCTTCGCAGTTGGTAGCAATGTCTGAAGCCGCTGACGCAGAACCTTCTTTTGTTAGTTTGGTTAATCCACGTGCTTTGTTACAGGAAATCAATCCGGTTGCTGACTCAGCTTTGGCCTGTTTGTTGGGTTTTAAAAAACCGAACGCAGATCAACCGATCCGTACTGGCAAAAGAAAAGTGATCGGTTACGCCTCGGGCTTCGTCTATGGCGAAGTCGGTGCCGAGAGTCAAGGACTTGTCATTACCTTGGTTGGCGCGGAATGTGTCAGCTATTCTGATACAGTGCTGAAGAAAGTTTAAGAAACTTTTCTACCCAAGTACGAACATGGATTGTCGCGTGACTGGGATGTTGATCCCGACCTTATCCTGCGG
>NZ_DASTAT010000009.1 GCF_035712445.1 Oligoflexus sp.
CTGGTAAGGAATGCACTGAACAGAGTCATCATCCACAGGCGACGCATTATGAACCTCCCGCTTGCAGCAGTTTTTCGATCTGTTGCAAGGCTTCCCCAGCCTTGGCGTTGATCAGACCGGTAAGGGGTATGGACCTGATAAAAATATCCTTGCTGACGATTCCACCCAGATTGATGCCCATATCCATGAGTCCCTGCTCCATGCTGATCGCCACGCCCTGCGGATAGGCCACGCGAAGCGCGCGCCGGGCCATGACCATCTGCTCGTCCTTGTACTCGGGATCCAGGACATCGAGAAGGGACATCAACTGACGCTGACCAATTTCTGTCAGATCGAGCCGTCCCGTCGCCAAACGTTTGCGTATATCAAAATTCACAGCCATGCGGCCGCTCAGGGGCGCCCAATCTTTCGGAGGAAGCCGCTTCTGAGGTTCGCGCAAAAGCTCCGCCTGGATTCCCGAGAAACGCCCCAGGAAACCAAGCTGGAGGCGGTCGGGATGCAGGTCGAGGTAGTAACGCCCCAGGGCGCTGCCCTGAAGCAGCTCGATGCGAAGTTCGTTCAGAAGGATCAGGTTCTGCCGGACTTCGAAGTTCTGCTGGAAGGGCCCGGCCAGGATATGTTTGTAACGCACCTGTTCGATGCTGAGCCGCGGGCGGTCACTGACATAGGGTTCCAGGCTATCGTAATCCACGCGAGCAAAGGGATTCATAGTGTTCAGATAAAGAAATCCAACGCGACCTTTTTGAACTTCAAGTTCTTCATGAATGGAAATGCCACCATTGACGTTTTTGATGGCGATGTCACCGTACTGGGCTGAAAAGCCTTGAAAACGCGGGTCAGCGTCGATGGAAAGCCTCGTTTTATCGAAGAGCACAAGCTTGATGGGAACCTGCATGCGGCCCGTTCCCCGGATCGGAGCGTCGGTCACGCTGCCGATTTGAGAATCCACCATGCCATCGAAATAGCCCTGGCTGTTCAAGCGGAATTGGCCCTGGCCCTTGAATTGGAAGAGGGTATCGTGCAGGCCGACGAAGAGGGTTTTGATGGTGAAGAGGTCTTTGTTTTGAAGGTTTCCATGGAAAACGAGTTTGAACTTCCTCAGAAGTTTTTGGATGTGCTCCTGCTCGGGAATTTCTTTCAGGAGTTCGATGCTATCGGCATCGACCATCATCTTCACTTCGCCATTATCCGGTTTTTGCAGATTCTGGACCGAGGCCTTGATCAGGGTTTGCAGGTTGTGAACACGGGCCACATCGTCGGCGGTCAGGGTGGGTTCCACAAGGCGCGTGACCAGCTCTCCCCTGCCCTTTGCCACCTGAATGCGGCTATCGAGTCGCAGGGGATCTTTCCAGCGGATGCGGCGTTTATCCTGGCCAACAGCGGTTTGCTCCAGGGTTTGGGTCAGTTTCAGATCGGCCTTGATGCGATTCAGATCGAGGCCTTTGATATCCTGTAGTCGATCGTAGCCATGGACGAGCGCGATCTGATGATCGCTGGACATGCGCAGCCCACCCAGATCATCCAGGGCTTTGGCCGCTTCCACGATGCGCTGAAGCGAGGGATCGGCCTGGATTTTAAGGGAGCTCGTGCTGAGGAGTTCGCCCTTTTTATCCTGCCAGGAGATATTCATTCCCAGGAGTTGATGCTGATCAATTTTGGTTTGTCCCTGCAGTTCCCCGCTGATGCGATCACCCACCTGAGCCTTGACCGTAAGGTCCTGCAGGACGGCAATCGGCTTGCGGAGCGCCTTATGCTGGACGCCGTCGGCCTTGATTTGAAGGGTCATATCCAAAGGACTGGCCACAGCATGGGTTTCCCGAGCCGGCAGAGTAAGTTCACTCTTTAAGGTGGCATTTTGAAAGCGAACAAGGCTCTGGGCCGTGGGGCGCTGCTGTTTGATGCCCGCGGTCAATGAATTGGTTATGGTAAGTTGATGCCAGTTTTCCTGGTTCACTTCGGCCAAGGGCATCGGGTGCTGGATGTGCTGCGATAGGGAAAGGTCCAAAGTGGGCCAGCCTAGCTGCTCCAGTTGGGCCAGTGCTGCATGCAAGGGTTTCAAGGATGGATGGGGATCCAGTTTCATTTGAAGACGGGCCTGCAGCATGCCGTTTTGATCTTTACCATCGCCGCTGAGCTGCAGAATTTTTTCGCCATTGGCACTCGCCTCGCCCAACAGGCGCCCTGCCTGGTTGCTGAGGTTGAAACCCAGGTTGAGTTCCTGCTCCCATTCCAAGGGGGCCGCGATAAATTGCGAGGTCAAAGGATCGACAACAAGGGTCAAGGCAGCCTTGCCCTCGCCCTGCTCGGCCTGGGTTTTCAGGCTAAGTTCCACGGCCTGGGTGGTGGCCAGATTTTTATTGTTTTGGACGGCCTTGAGTTTTTTGATCTTCAGATTTTCCGTAAGGTCCCAGCTTTGATCGCGGCCGGGATTCAGGCTCAAAAGGCTTATTTTCCAGCTATTTTCATTGGTGAGTGAGGCCGATGCGAGTAGTTTTTGGGCGGCTTTCGCCTGACTCAGATCGAGTTCATCCAGGGCGATTTTCAACTGACCTTCGCTGACGAGCGGCCAGAGGATATCGTTCACCTGCGGATTTTCCGAAACGGGCCCGTCCCGTTTCGCAGTCAGCTCGGGGGTCACGGTCAGGCTTTTGAATGCGAGATCCAGCTTCGAGCCGTCCTGTCCGGATCGTTGAACACTCGTATTATTCAGGGCAAGATCGAGTTGTTTCAGCGCGACATTCCAATTGAATTGTCCCTCGGGCGCCCGGACGGCTAGCGTCAGCTCGGGTTCCAAGGCCAGATCCGTTTTGACTTTCAGACTGCCAACAGACGGATCATTCTGCTCCAGCATCACCTGGACGTCCAAGGCCATGTCCGCGCTGAAGTCGAGAATCTCGGGTTTTAAGGCGACGGCGGCATCGATATCCGCTTTCTTCAACTGCGCGGTGATGAGCCTGGACCCCTGGGTCAGCTGAAGGTTCAGCTGGTTATCACGAACGATCAAAGAGGGTCCATCGAGCTGCACAGGAGGACGGCGAATCAAATCAATAAGGGGTTTCAAGCCCTCGGATGGTTCTTCCGGCTTCTCTTCATCCGACAGAACCATTTTCACGTCACCGCGCAGGCCTTCCACCAGGACTTCGCTGACTTCGAGGCGTTTTTTTAAAAGCGCCCAGAAGGAATATCCAAGACGCAGGCGGGCAAGGGTTAAATCCGCCTGGATGGTCGGTGGCCGATCTATTTTCATCTTAAGATTCTGCAGGTTTAAACCGGCAAACACATCCAGGGACAGAGTTTCCGCATCCAAGGTGATGCCGGCTTTCTGCAGCGGCTCTTTCAAGGACGCCAGAATTTTTTGCTGAACATCGGGCGAACGCAGGGCCAGCCATGCCGTTGTCAAAAGCAGGGTGACCAGGAGCAGCAGGCCTCCCAGAATAATCAGAACCAGCTGCCACCAGCGCGGCTTGCCTTTCATTGTTTTCCTCTTGTCCCTGGGCGATTACTCAGGAGCGCCGTTGTCGATCCACTTTTTCAAAGCTGCGAGGCTGCCGTTGGATATACAGATATTTTGCGGCGGCTGCTCGCGATGCGGCTGCACCGCGCATCCCACAGAAAGAGATGGGTCGAGGACGGCAACGACCAGGGATTTGGCAGAGGTTCCGGCGTTAATGAGCGGGACATCGAGGCAACCGGCTTTGGTGACCTGAGCCTGGTCCCATTTGGGATAATCATTAATAGTCTTGCCCTTCAGCTGCATGAGGAACGCCTCCTTGGTCCGCATGTCAGGCCCACCGAGAGTTCCCGTCGCCTGAGCCCCATGACAGGTTCCACAGCGCCCCGAAAACACGTTCGCCCAGAGCGAGGCGTAGTTCGCTTCCGCCACGATCGCATTGGTCGCGGCGCAGGGGGATGTGTCTTCCTCTTTCTTATCAGATCCACAGGAACTGAGTCCTAGGATAAAGACCAACGTTAGGCCGACTTTGAAGGCAGAGCGGAGCAGTTTCATGAAACACCTCAACAGCTGGGGTCTGGCATTTGGATAAGTCTAGGGACCTCATTCGGAAAAGTAAAGTGTCGGAGTCCTGGTCAATCTGACTAGACCAAATCTAATAGGAGGCGACCTGCATGGCCCGCGAATCCATTCCGGCAAGGCTGGACAAGCATTCCGTTTTTCAGAATACACTGAAGACTCTAAATTTTGGACCGAAACCATATCTGGGAAGTCAGATCAGCCTTCGCCCTTGTAAAATCCCATGACAGGGAGACCCTCTGAACGCTGAACGTATGTACGCGGACGTAAGGAAATCAGCTGACCCGAGACAGTGATGCAGCAAGGCTTCGGTCAGGAAACACGCGCAGGAAGTTTCGTTGATTTCTGAAGGGCAAGGGTTTACTGTGTCAGGATTCGCCCACACGATGATGTCATGCGACGAGAACATTGAGGTTGTACCATGAAAAACAAGCAGAACTTTTTTACTGACAATCCAGACATCGCCTACCACATGAGCCCCAAGCGGATGAACGAACTGTTCGCATGGATGTCTGACGCTGAAAAAGAGGCTCTCGGCGTTTCCACCGCGGAAGAATACAGGAAGATGTGGCTCGACATCGGCCAGGTCGTGGGCGAGTTTTCCGGAACCACGCTGGAAAATAATAACCAGAAAGTGGCCAAGGAAGATCTGAAGCTCGAAAACGGCGAAGTGATTTTCCCCAAGACGATCAAAGAAAACGTCCGGGTCTTTAACGAGATGGGCGGCCCCGGCATGTCCATCCGCAGCGAATTCGGTGGCATGAACGCCCCCTTCATGGTCGAACTTGCTGGGTTTGAAACCATCTATCGCGCCTGCCCGTCGACCGCTCTGAACGTCTGCTGGTACGGTTCGATCGCGACTGTGATCGACCAGTTCGGCAGCCAGGAACTGAAAGACGAATGGATTCCCAAAATCGCGACGGGCGAAGTCTCGGGCTCCATGTCCCTGACCGAGCCGGACGTGGGTTCCGACCTTGCCGGTATGCGCACCTACGCGGAAGAACAAGGCGACGGCACCTGGCTCGTGAACGGCAATAAGCAGTTCATCAGTAACGGCTGCGGTGAAATCAGCCTCGTGCTGGCGATGAATCAGAAAGGGGCCAAGGGCCTCAAGGCGATCAACCTTTACCTCGTGCCGCGCAAGGTCAATGGCAAGAACAACTACGAAATCGCCAAAATCGAAGAAAAACCGGGTCTGCACGGTTCGGCGACCTGCGCTTTGAAATTCGAGAAGAGCGTCGGTTATCTGATTGGTGAGAACGGCAAAGGCTTTCACTACATGCTGCACCTGATGAACGAAGCGCGCCTTGGCGTTGCGTTCCAGGCCCTCGGTGTGATGGAGGCTTGCTATCGCCTGTCGCGTGATTATGCCCAGCAGCGTGAAGCCTGGGGCAAACCCATTGCGAAGCACGAAATGATCGCCGAGCGCCTTTACGATATGGAAGTGGAACTGAAAGCGTTCCGCAGCCTTTGCTATCGCGCCGCGCATTACATTTCGCTGATCACCCTTGGCGATCGCCGCCTGGAAGAAGGCAACCTGCCTGAAGGCAAGCGCGAAGAGATCATTTCGAAACTGGATTACTACAAGCGCAAACTCCGCGAATGGACCCCGCTGGTCAAGTGGTGGGGAGGCGAGCGCGCTTATGTGTATGCCCGCAACGCGGTGCAGATCCACGGCGGCTACGGTTTCACGACCGAATACAAGGCCGAGTGGTGGCTGCGTGAAAGCCTGATCCTCAGCATCTACGAAGGGACTTCGGAAATTCAGTCGTTGATGGTCATCAAAGATACTGTCAAAGACATCATGAATAATCCCAAGGACTTCGTGGAAATCACTGTGGGCAGCCGCGTGATGGCCCTTGCGGAAAAAGACTGGCTGATGCGCCGCTACTTCAAGATGCGCCAGACCTTTAACCTCGCTTTGGTGTCGATCTTCTTCAAGCTGGTGAAGACCAAGGTGAAGAGCAAGTTCTCGGCGGATAAGCCTGCCGACCTCATGAAACTCCTGAAACTCATTGGCCCTGAGCTGGTGAAGTTCGATAATCTTTCGCCTGCCCTTTTGCACGCGGGTCGAATTGCCGAAATGAAAGCCATCCTGGCGATCGCGCATTCGGTGATCAAGGATGCGGAACGCGACGAAAGCTTCCGTTATGCGGCTGAACGCTTTGTGAACAAAAATGGTCCGATCATGGCCCAGATCAAAGCGCAGATTGATATGGATGATGACTATTTCCAGGAGCAGATCCTGGGTGAGAAAGAGGAGATGGCGAAGGCCGCGAATAGCGATAGCTAAGAAGGTTTTTTGGTTCGCCTAAAATAAAGAGGGAGCGGGTAAACCCTCTCCCTCTCTGTCACCGCCTGACCTTCAGGTTGACGATGAATCCGTAGTTCCTGATGAGCTGCACTGTTTCAGCAGCTCCGACTGAAGGCTGGCGAGGCGACCCTACCGCAAGTTCCGCCCAGGGTAAAGCGGAATTATGACGTGCAAAGCTTTCTGGCACGCTTTTTTTGACTAAACTTTCGCGGCCTCTTGATGATATCCTGAATCTATGACCAAAATCGTGGGTTTAGTAGCATCATAATCGCCTGATACTGTTCAGTGTGCGCGCGAGAGGTGAAGCAATGAAGACGCTTGTCCTGAATTCCGGTTATGAACCGGTACGAGTGGTCAGCTGGCAGAAAGCTATGATTCTGCTGCTGACCGAGAAGGCGGAACTTGTCAAAGCCTACGACAGTTTCGTCCGTTCAGCTAAGAAGGCTTACTCCCTGCCCCAGATCATCAAGCTCAAACGGTACATCAAATCCTTTACCGCCGCCGCCGGCGCCGTCACTTACTCCCGCCACAATGTATTCCGCCGCGATAAATACCACTGCCAGTACTGCAACAAAAAGCTCAACGAGAAATCCGCAACCATCGATCACATCATTCCCAAGTCCAAGGGTGGAGCCGACACCTGGGAAAACACAGTCTGTGCGTGTATCGCGTGTAATTCAAAAAAAGGCAACAGGACACCGGAAGACAGTCAGATGTCACTCGTGCGGAAACCGCGGCGCCCCAGTTTGAAGCATGCGCTCAAGGAACTTCTGGATGAGTTTGATTGTGAGGCGTGGGGACTCGAAGACGCAAACGGCAGCTTCGAGCCCACTTAGAGTTTAGCGGATATTCATATCCCCAAGTTGCACGGGAAGCGTCCTCTTCTTGCCTTCCCGGATGAACGTGACTTTGACCGTGTCTCCGACCTGATACGCATCGAGGGTGTTCAGGAGATCGTCAAAGGAACGAATCTTCTTGTCATCCACTCCAATGATAATATCACCAAGGATGATATCGCCATTCCGGGTCCTGTGCGTCCCGCGGAGACCAGCGCGCGCGGCTCCCCCACCATCCGTGACGACCCGGACGATCACCCCTTCGAGGTTCAGCTGCCGGTTGATGCTGCTGTCAAAGGGCTCAAAACCAAGGCTCGGCTGAATCACACGGCCGTTCTTGATGATCTGGGTCACGATACGATTGATTGTGTTGGCCGGCAAAGCGAAGCCTATGCCTTGTGCACCACCGCTTTCAGAAAATATCATGGTGTTCATGCCGAGCAGGTAGCCCCGGCTATCGAGCAGCGGGCCGCCGGAGTTCCCGGGGTTGATCGAAGCATCCGTCTGAATCATGTCGCGGATCGTATTCCCGCCAAAGCCTGGAATAGAGCGCCCCAGAGCCGAGACTACGCCTTCCGTCAGCGTCTGATCCAGACCGAAGGGACTGCCGATGGCAATGGCCTTCTGCCCGACGAAGATGCGACTGGAATCGGCCAAGGGAAACTTGCCCATGTTGCGTGCGGCTTCGGGCTTGACTTTCAGTACGGCTATATCTTTTCTTTGATCAAAGCCGACCACTTTCGCCGGAAGACTCTTCCCGTTTTTGAAGGAAACTGTGATGCGATCGGCGTCCTGGATCACATGAAAGTTGGTGACGATCGTGCCATCGCTGTCCCAGATGAATCCCGAGCCTGTACCGGCAGGGACTTCTGTGACATCAAAGGAAAAGAAGCCGACGCGCGCATATCGCAGGTTGCTGACGTTGACGACGCGACCCGATGTGCGTTCGAAAACTTCGATCGTGTTGCGTTCCGAGGGCAAAAGATAACTGGTGTCCTCGGGTCCGGTGACTGGCTGGGAAGGCGTCTGCGCCCATGCCGCCGTGGTGACAAGCCCCCAGGCAAGCAGCGACAGAACTGGCTTTCTCATTGACCCTCCTCAGGTGGCGTTTCCCCATATTATACCGAACGATCCTGCCTAACGGTAAGAAATGCCCCCTGAATTACTCAAATGCATGAGGCCGCATGAAAAACAAGGGAAATAATAATACACCCCATGTCCCTGTACTTTAAATAGGAAACAGACGATTTTGCAGAACTGCGGAATTCCACCGACGAGTCCACCATTAAGAAATCCCGAAGGGGGGGCGGATCCATGATCCCAGGTATGAACTTCCTGATTGCATCATTGGCAGCGTTGTGGCTGACAGCGTGCGGCAGCGGCGGTGGAGCCCAGGAAGAAGCGGGCACGGAAACGGGCGGCACGACATCGAATACCGACGCCACAAGCCAATCCCCAGCCTCCCAGGCCCCTCAGAAGGCAGGGCCGGTGAGCAAGGGCGAAAGCACCCAAGTGGAAGTCAAGACCGACGAGGCCGCTGCGGACACCCCCTCATTGACCCTAAGCCGCCTCGGGAACAACAAGCTGACCTGGAACGAAGTCGTGAAAGCGGGTGCCAGCTATCTCGTTTTTGAACGGAAGGATAAGGACGAGTATGACTTCACCCAACCCATCCAAAGTCTGGATGATGTCGTAACACTGACCCTTGCTGAGAAGCCCGGTACTCATTGCTACATCATCCGCGCCAAGACTAAAGACAACAAAGTCACGGTCGATAGCAACGAGATCTGTATTAATCGCACGGAGCCCTTCATCAACTTGAGCGTGAGTTCGGATTCAGCGGCGACGGGTGAAGAAAAAATCAACATCAAAGCCGAGGCGAGCACCAACCTCCAAGGTACAGTGGCTTTAAGTTTGAAGCAAACTCGGGGACCGACCGTGACGCTGGACGGCAGCGCCGGCAACTGGTCATTCCTTAGCCCGAATTTCAGAACTCCTACCGAGCTTAGCTTTGAAGCGACAGCGAGCCTCGGTGATCTGACCCGCACAAAATCCTTGAGCCTGACTGTTTTACCCAAAGACCATGGCCCGACCATTCAAAATTTTGCAGATCAAACTGTGGTGGCCTCAGAGCTTCTGACTTTGGCAGCGCTGGCTGAGGATTCGGATCAGGATACTCTGAGTTTTGCCTGTATTTTAAATTGCCCCAGTGGACTCGCCATCGACGAGGTGACCGGTGTCATCAGCTGGCGACCAGGCCTGGACCAGGTCGGTGAAGCCCAGCCCGTGATCCGGGTTAGCTCCAACGGCCGCGCGGCCTCAGCTTCCCTGCGCATCATGGTCAACGCGCCTGCGATTCAAATCATGCAGCCGCTGGTCCTGGCCACGAGCGGGGAGATTATCGAGGTCCAGCCCGCCATTCAAAGTAATCTGAAGCCCCCTTATCAATGGACTTTGACTCAGATCGGTGGGCCCAACGTTCAGATTTCGGGTCAGGGTGGAAAGTGGACCTTGACGGCTCCGTCCGTTGAAGATCGCGCGGTCTTGAGCTTTGACTTGAAAGTGGGTAATGGACTTTATTTCGCTCAGCAGAACGTAAGCGTGCAGGTCGATCCGCTGCCGATAGCCCCAACCGTCAGCGTGGGGGCCGATGTTATCACGCGGTCTTTGATCACGGCGACCGGCAGCGTGTCATCCAATGCCAGAACATTCGCCTGGAAGGCGATAAGCGGTCCAGGCCGCATTACATTCTCAGATCCGACTGCGGCTTCGACGACTATTCAGGCGGATACGGATGGTGTTTATGAAATCGAACTGGCGGCAAGCAACAGCACGGGGCAGACCGGGCGGGCCTCTTTCCGTCTGACCTGGGACACCAGCGCTCCGCAGATTGAAGCCGGAGCCGACGCGAATACGGCCCAGGCCTTGACCCGAAATGCTCAGGTGCAGGGTGCGAAGACCCTTACCTGGACGAAAATTCAGGGACCGGGGCAGCTGAGCTTTTCCCCAGACAATGCAGCCTCGACTATAATTTCTGCGGATCAGGATGGTGAGTATATCATCCAAGTCTCGGCTGAAGATGAAGCCGGGAACTCGGCAGCTGACAGCTTTACCTGGTCTTATGATCGGACACCGCCCGCCGTTGCACTCGGCAGTTCCATTCTGATGCAGAGCAAGACCAAAGCGCTCACAGCCAGCATCAGTGATGATGCGGTCAGTATCCAATGGAGAAAAGTGAGCGGTCCGTTGACCGTGAGCTTTGCTCCCGACAACCTGCGCAGCACGACTGTGACCCTGGGCGGTGATGGTGTTTATGTGGTTGAAGTGACTGCCAGCGACGCCTTGGGCAATCAGGCCTCGGCTCAGCAGCAGATCACCGTCGATACTCTGCCGCCGCAAATTGTGTCCGTGACACCTGGGGCTATCCTTGCGGATGGCTATTTGAATCCTATTGAAAAATCCAAGGCCCAGCCTCTGGTTGACAGCGTGAACGTCAAGGATTCAAGTGCCTCGACAATGGCCTATAAAGTGGTGACCAGCGGCGCCAGCTGCACAAGCAGTCTTGTCTACTCGACCACTGTGCCTCGCTCCGATGATGCGGCTATCGCCGCGGCCGGGACCTACAAGGTGTGCGTAAGAGCTACCGACAGCATGAACCTGAATGCCTACGCAGCCGGCCCTAACTTTATCTATGATACGACGGTCGTGAGCGCGAAGGTCACAGGCCTGCCGGCCAACCCCAGCCGCACGACCAATCTGCAGGCTGTGATCTCTGGTTCTTATGTGACCCATTACAAAAGCAAGCTGGGTGCGGCTGAGAATACGGATTGCGCCAGCAGCAATGGTTATGGGCTGGAAGCGCCCGTGACCGCGCCCATTATAGTCGATTACGCGGACTATGCGGATGGACTTTTGCGCCTCTGCGTCATCGGTCGTACAGCCGGCGGCAACTGGCAGGATCTCTCGGTCGCCTTCCGTTATGATTGGACTTTGGATCGCGCAATGCCGGGCGCGCCTATGAGTCTGACAGCAAGCCCCCTGGTCGCCCGCACGCGCCTCAGCTGGCCCGCTGCGAACCAGGCGGATGCGTATTTGATCATTCGCACCGAAGAAAACTCCGTGACCTGGACGCCCACATCGGGACAGGCCTATGGAATCGGGGCTGATATTGATGGCGGCAAACATCAGGTCGTGGGTTTGACTTCGGATCTTTATGCTTTCGATGAAAGCGCCGAGGGAGAACGCACGTATAATTACGCGGTTTACGCCTTGGATAAGGCTCTGAACTATAACCCGAACCCAGCGGAAACCTCCGGCACGGCCGTGGCTCCGATTGAATTCAGCAAGGCCGATGGCTTTGATCGCCTGGTTCGCGTGGTACTGCCTATCCTGGAAGGTGAACATAAGGGCAAGATTCTGGTTGGTGGCGACTTCCTCGTCTATCGCAAGGATCCTGCTGTTCGCCTTTTGCGTTTGAATTCGGATTTTACTTTGGATACGAGCTTCAAAGCGGCTGCCATCAATAATTCTGTTTACAGCATGGCAATGGCCGCGGACGGCTCCCTTTATATCGGCGGCAGCTTTACCAACGTTGGCGGGAAAGCCCGGAACCGCATGGCGCGACTTACCAGCAGTGGTGCGCTTGATGAAAGCTTTGTGCCGCCGGGATTTAACAGCACGGTGATGGCTTTGGCGTTAAGCGAAGATCAGAACCGCATTTACGTGGGTGGGGCCTTCACCTCTCTGACGACAACACCAGCAACCCCCATGAGCCGTCTGGCCGCGCTCCGGACCTATGACGGTGCCTTGGATACTGGCTTCCAGCTCAAACAAAATGCAGCGCAGACTGTGACGGGTTTCAACAGTACGGTCTGGACTATTCTGCCAGAACCGAGCACCTCGCATATTTTTGTGGGTGGACAGTTTACCGATTACGGCGGCGCAACCCAGGCGCGTTTGGTGAAGCTCGATGAAACAGGGGAAATTGATAGCAGTTTGAGCCTGGCTTCGGGTTTTGATAATACGGTTGTGACTTTGAAAATCGACAGTCATCAGCGCCTTTATGTGGGCGGCAGCTTCGGTCGTTATCGTGGGTCGTCCTATTACGCCCGACTTGTGCGTCTGAAAGCAGACGGCACGGTGGATACAGACTTCAGCAAGGGCCAGTCGACCAGCCCTCGATTGAACAGCACGGTGTATGCGATTGAGCTCGATGAAGCCAATCAGAGAGTTTACGTCGGCGGTGACTTCACTCTCTACGGAACGGCGCCTCTGACTCGCCTTGCGCGTCTGTCGATGCTGGATGGTTCACTGGATACTACCATGACCGGCGGGACCAATGGGACTCTTCAGACCCTGGCCTTGACGGATAACGGCAGACTCATAGGCGGTGGTAACTTCCAGCGTTACGCCGGGGAAAGCACGGCCTTCTTCTTTGCGGCATCGGGAAGCAACGGTGCTTTGGATGCCAACAGCCCACGTGGTTCCAACCTGAATAGCGTCGTTTACGCTACGGCTCGGGTGGTGGAAAGCGTGACCAATCCACGGGAAAGTGTGAAGTATTTCGTGGCTGGTAGCTTTACGACTTATAACGGCGAACCTGCCAATCGAGTTGTGAAACTCGATCGCCTCGGGAATATGGATAAGTCGTTCAATACCCCTGTCATCAACAGCAACGTGTATGCGATCGCTTGGGATGAGCAGGATAAAAAGCTCTATATCGGCGGCATATTCACCCAAGTGAATGGTGTGGTCCGTAACCGCATCGCTCGTTTGAATGCCGACGGGACTCTTGATACGAGTTTCGTGCCGGATGGCTTTGACAGTGATGTCTATGCGATTGCCCTTGCCCGCTTGCCGCATAACGGAGCGCGTGTCGTCTATGTCGGCGGGAAGTTCACTAAAAATGGCAGCTCGGCAGCCGGACGTTTGGTTCGCTTGGGGGCTGACGGAAAACTCGATGCGAATTTTGTGACGGGAAATGGCTTTGATAATAACGTTGCGGCGCTGGCCGTGATTCCTGCGAACGATGATCATGCTGTCTTCGTCGGCGGTTCGTTCACCAAATACAACTCGGGGTCCAA